>NZ_JBFAKV010000015.1:0-206637 GCF_040655895.1 Streptomyces sp. NPDC050264 | reverse complement strand
TCGTTGTGCAGAGCCGTCCAACTCACGGTCATCGCCGTTAGGTTGGAAAGGGCTCCTTGTCGGCGTCCAGCAGAGATCGAACCCATAGCTCATGATCCGCTTTTATCTGTCGGAGACGATCCACATTAAAGTGGTTTGGCTGATCATCTACCCGTTTGTGATCCTTGCTGCACAAGAGAATCAGGTTGGCGTGATGATTAATCAAGTCTTCCGCTGTCCCACCCGCCCGAGGGCCACCCCCTGATCGGGCGACGATGTGCGCTTCTTCTCCGAATACAGACGGGTCATCGGATGCGGTCCCAGGCGTGATTACCTGTTCCTTACAGATGGCGCATAGGCCGCCCGCCTGCACCCACAGAATCTTTCTGGACTTCTCGGAAACGCCCATCTGGAACCTCCCAAGTAGCGGATTCAAGCATGCCCGCACGGCTGTCTTTTTGGTGGTTGGCACGGAGCGTTGCACGTTCTTGGCCGCCTGATAGTCAGGGCGTGGGCGGCTCAAGCTGCGGTGTCCCATCGTCGCCAGTTCGCCTAGCCTCAATCTCTTCGGAAACCGAACGGAAAAGACGCCCCATAGCGTCAGCTTGCTTCTCCTGTGCTTTTCTCGCCTTCTTCGATTCTTCGGCGAGTACGTGTGTACTCCACTCCAGAGATTCGCGATTCAACAGGGAGTGCTTCAAGACATCCAGGTCGATGGTGTATGTCAAGGTCTCCACCGGTCCGAACGGACCGGAACAATTGACCGTTACCGTATAGACGCGCGGGAGGGTTGAGGCGAACAGCTTGTGGCCGACATCCATGAGGAACATCAATTGTCGCTTGGGCGGGAGCACGGGAATATTTCGGGTTACCGCTGTATTGAGTTTGACCGCTGTCTCATCTCCGAGAGATGACTGCAAGCGCGGTTCGGTCGTTAGCTTCACATCACGCGCCATAGTTGGGCCGCTGTTTTCAATGAAGAAGCACAACAACTGCGACCCAGGCGCCCGCTCTCTGATGTCCGCAATCACATACGGCTGGGCTTGCTCACGCTGCGCTTGCTCTGTTAGCTGGTTAGCCGTCCTAGCTGCCTTCATTTGCTGGTGGGTGTAAATGAAGGTCCCCAACGCAGTGAGGACAGAAATGACGATGGCAATCAGTGCAAGAGTGGTTTCGCTCATGGGCGCGCTCCAAGATGGTCGTTATGCTGCCGGATGGTCAGCGAGTAAGGAGGCGACGTCGGGCACGCCCGCGAACTCCTGCAACCGTTCGAGGATCACCCGGATGCGCTCCGCAACTCTTTCTGACGGTGTATCAGTTCCTAGCGTGATGACGCGATCGGCTACAGCTGCTGCCTCTTCCGGCTCATTGGCGTCAGCCAGCGCGACGGCCAACCAGGATAGGTACAGGGCCATTTCCCTCGTGTGTGTGGCGTCATACCCACTGAGGACACCCCGCAGTAACGGGACGGCGCGCAAGGGGCGGTGCAACTCCGTGTAAACGCGCGATTCCATGACCTTGAGTTCGCCAGCGTCGACCCAATACAGGTAGGGCGGCGACTCCGTGCCTTCACTGTCGGCGCTGAGCGCCTCCCCGGCTTCCCCAAGTGCCCGCATGGCCGCCTGCCCATTGGCTACGCCCCCGGCTTTCGTATGGGCCCATGCCACCCGGTCCAGGTAGAGCGCGCGGGCTTTCGGGGGAGCGTCCAGACCGGCGTCATTCAAGGCCGCCTGCGCCAGCGTCACACCTTCGCCTTCCCGGTTGGTATTGCTCATCTGATAGGCAAGTGATCCGGCAAGGTTCCCGGCAAGTGTGTGGTCCTCTGCTTGCCGGGCGGCGCTGATGCCTAGCCGGTAGATGCGCTCAGCCTCTTCGTGCTGTCCGGCGTCGCTTGCAATCCATCCCGCGATCTGTGCCAACTCCCCAATTTGAATCAGGAGTTGTCTACCTACTTCGCTGGTGTAGGTGCTCTCTCGATAGACCTTGACCGCGCGCCGAAGGTCTCGAAGAGCTGGGCGAATCAGATCACCACCAGCCAGCACATCATCGGCCAGCCTGAGGGAGTGGACCCGCTGCTGTAGGTCGACCACTTCCCCTATGCCGATACGCCGCCCTGCACGGCCGCTCAGGGGCTCTAGAACGTCTTCGGCAGGCAGGAAGTCGGCCAGTGTTGGCAATGGGGGCTCAGCGGGATTCTGTGGGGCTCTGAGTACATCCAGGGTCACACCCAACGCGGCAGCGATGAACGGCAGCCATTCGCGCGGCGTGCGCTTGCCTGTTTCCCATCGGCTGACCTCCTGGCGCCCGACTGGCTCCCCTGTTACGCATGCCGTCCGGCAGATTTCTCGCGCAAGTCGTGCCTGGCTCCATCCGCGCTGCTCGCGCTCCCGCCGGATGTTGGCCCCAGTGCTCCCCATGCCGTCAATTCTGGCCGACACCTGGCCTACAAGGGGCCGCTAGGCACGAACGCGTTCCCGCGAAAATCTCTTCAGTACCTCGAAACAGGGTGCCCCGGCGACGCGCGAACGTCCCGGGGCTGGCTGGCACTGGATTGGAGCGCCAACGTGAATGAGCTTATCGAGGGACGCGATATGGCTGGTCAGCGGGACGTCTACCCGGTACCGACAGACGGATGCGACGTGTGTGCAGCGCTGGTTGAGCAACGCAGGCTTGCGTCTGTTGCTGGCGACTCGATCGGCGTGAAAGTGGCCAACCGGGAGATCGTGAGTCACCCGCACGGTTTCACCACGTTCGCCGAAGATGAGCCGGGCTATGTGCCGGTCACGATCGGAGACAACGTGATGAACCTGCACAAGGGCCGGAATGCCAAGCCGCTGTGTGACGTTGAGGTGCCGCCCTACAGCACGAAGGAGCAGCACTCTGTGACTGAGTGGCCGCACCGGCATGTGACGTGTCCTGCTTGTCTCGCGCTGCCTGGCTGACAGGGCTCTTGCTGTCGGTAACTGGTCCGCTAGTGCTGTGACCGGAAACGATCACCGGGTTGGCGCTGACTGGTTTCGCGCCGGTTGGATGTGACGACACGTCCGATCAGCGCGGGGAGGCGGGATGGCGGAGCCGGTCAGGGTTCGCAGGCTGACCGAGCAGGAGGGGCAGCAGCTGCAGCGGATCGTGCGGCGGGGCAGCACCAGCACGGTGCGGTTTCGCAGGGCGATGATGGTGCTGGCCTCGGCGAGCGGGAATAGCGTCCCGGTCATCGCCCGGCTCGTCCAGGCCGACGAGGACACCGTCCGCGACGTGATCCACAAGTTCAACGAGATCGGGCTGGCCTGCCTGGACCCTCGATGGGCGGGAGGCCGTCCCCGCCTGCTCCGCGATGACGACGAAGACTTCGTCATCCAGACGGCCACCACCCGCCCCACCAAGCTCGGCAAGCCTTTCACCCGATGGTCGATCCGCAAGCTCGCCGACCACCTGCGGCGCAACGTCAGCCGCCCCATACGGATCGGACGCGAAGCCCTGCGCTGCCTGCTGTCCCGCCGCGGGATCACCTTCCAGCGCACCAAGACGTGGAAGGAATCGAGCGACCCGGACTTCGACACCAAGCTGGACCGGATCGAGTACGCGCTCACCCAGCGGCCCGAGCGGACCTTCGCCTTCGACGAGTTCGGCCCCCTGGGCATCCGCCCGACCGCCGGGTCCTGCTGGGCGAAGCAGGGCAGGCCGGACCGGCTGCCGGCTACCTATCACCGCACCCATGGCACCACCTACTTCCACGGCTGCTACTCGGTCGGCGACGACACCCTGTGGGGCGTCAACCGGCGCCGCAAGGGCATCGGCCCGACCTGGGCCGCGCTGAAGTCGATCCGCGCGGCCCGTCCGGACGGCGCCCCGATCTACGTCATCCTGGACAACCTGTCCGCGCACAAGAACTGGCGGATCCGCCGCTGGGCGGCGAAGAACAAGGTCGAGCTGTGCTTCACGCCGACGAACGCGTCGTGGGCGAACCCGATCGAGGCGCACTTCGGGCCGCTGCGGCAGTTCACCCTCGCCAACTCCCACCACCCCAACCACCCGGTCCAGACACGCGAGTTGCACCGCTATCTGCGCTGGCGCAACCAGAACGCCCGGCACCCCGACGTCCTGGCCGCCCAACGGCGTGAACGCGCCCGTGTCCGCAGCGAGAAAGGCATACGGTTCGGCGGCCGCCCCATCGCCGCAGCTGCCTGACTGCCCTTCCGGATCCCAGGACATCCATCCGGGTCACGGACGCGTAGCCACCAGCAGGTCAACCACGTAGGTCTCTTCCACCACCTCGTCGGGGAAGAACTCGCGCAGTCGCCTGCGCTCCCCGGAGAGAAAGGCACGCTTGTCGTCCTCGGCAAGTACAAGGAACGCCGAGCGGCTGCTGATGTTGGCAAGGTGCGTGTCGAGGGAGACCACACGGCTCCACCGCACCTGACGGCGCGCGACCCGGAGCCCCGACAGGCCCGCGAGCCGGATGGCGTCACTGTCGTCGGGACGCACCCGAGAAGTCGGCTTCACTCCGCAGTGGTGCGCGATCCGCTGGTGCTGCTCCCGGATCCAGGGCACGTCGAAGGCGGTGGTGTTCCACCAGATCGCGAGCGCACCGCCCGGCAGCAGGACCCGCAGTGCCTCCGGGACCGAGCGGGTGGTGTCGGTCCACTGCCAGGACTGTGCGTAGGTGAGGAGGTCCTGGGAGGTGTCCGCGAGGGGGAGGGCGTTGCCGTCACCTCTGATGATCGGCACATCCGGGACCACGGTGTGGAACTTGGCGGCCATGGCGTCGCCGGGCTCAACGGCGATCACGTCAGCCCCGCGCTCACGCAGCAGAGCGGTGGCGATTCCGGTGCCCGCGCCGATATCGGCGACGCGGGCACCGGCCAGGGAACGGCTCGTGAGCTGTTCGATGCAGTCGAAGAGCGCGGGAGGATACGAAGGCCGGCTGGCCGCGTACTGGTCAGCCGCCGCGTTGAATGAATGGGCGCGTGAGCTGGTGGTCATCCCCACATCATCCCCCTGCCCCGCTGACCGCCCACCCCGGTGATCATTTCCGGTCACAGCACTAGATAGCGAGTTTGGCCCCACCCGGGCGTCCAATCCCCCGTCACGCGTGGGTAGGGCATAGCCCCTGGTCAGACATGCGCGGTAACCTGTTGTTCCCTTCAGTCACGCGTGGTCGTGGTACCACCACTGCACGGCCTGATGGTCGTTCGGGTACTCGGCGAGCTGGGCGTCGCCGAATCCGACGGCGTTGTCCGCCCAGCCGTCGTTGCCGCCGCCGGTCTGTGCCCCGTGCAGATGGGTCACGGACCAGGCGGGCAGCGCGGCGACGTCCGCGCTGGGCGGTACGCCGTCGCGGCCTGGCCGGGTGCTCGGGTTCGGTGTCGCGATCGGCACCTCCACCGCCGTCACCGGGTACTCGCCGCCCTTCGGGATGCGGTTCGTCCAGGCGATCCGGACCCGCTGTCCGCGCCGCACCTCGATGGTGGGGCCCGGCACGGAGCCCTCGTAACCCCACATGAGGGTGGGCGGGAGCTGTGGGTGCAGCCGCTGCCAGGTGGGCCGCAGCGCGATCTCGGTCTCCTCGCGGATGTCGCCGGTGCCGGGCCGCAGCACCGGTGGGACCGTCAACGGCGCTATGTACGGCGTCAGTTCCCCCGCTGCGGCGGCACGGTCCTGTCCGGTCGACAGGTCCTTCCCGGTCGTCGCATCCGTTCCGGTCGGCGCGCCTGTGGCGCGTTCGATGATCTCGGTCAAGGTAAGAACACCCCCGTGTGTTCTCGTCGTTCCCGACGTGTCCCCCGTCGGACGGCCGGTCAGTGGCCGCTCACCTCAAGAGACCGCCGACGCACCGGCCAGGTTCCATGAAGGCCGCATTCCGGACGCGAAGGTTGCGAAACCGGGCGTGGCCGGGATCCGGTCCGGTACGAAGCCGTGGGTGCGGCTCGCCAGATGATCGGCGCGGTAACGGTCCACGCTGCGGTGCCAGTTGAGGATGCCCGCCATCCAGTTCCGCAGCTCCTCGACATAGCCGTCCAGGATGGTCCGGGCCGTTCCGGAGAGCTTGAAGTCCTTGTAGAGGACGGGGAGTTCGTGCGCGACGATGTGCTCGAACTGCTGCATGCGCTGGGTCATGAGGTCGTGCACGATGCCGAGCGCCGTCGGGTAGTCGATACCGAAGAAGTTCTGCACGACGAGGATCCCGTTGTGGATCTCGCCCTCGTACTCGATCTCCTTCTGGTACGAGAACACGTCGTTGACCAGCATCGCGTAGTCGACGGCCGAGTTCTCCAGGGCCCGGACCGGGCCCGTCCGGTACACCTCGGGCGGCACGGCGGGGCCGTGGCCCATGCGGCACAGGCTCATGGTGAGGTCGGCGCCGAAGGTGGCGCGGCGCATCTCCAGGTAGTCGACGGGGTCGGGGACCCGGTTCTGGATCTGGTTGGACAGCTCCCACACCCAGCTCTCCGTCATGACGTCGACGGCGGCCTTGAAACCGGCCCGCTGTTCCGGCGTCATCCGCGCCGTCGTGCGCGGCCACAGGTCGGCGAGGCCGCGCTCCATGGCGTTGGCCGGCGCCGGGACGGCCTCGTCCGCCAGGGGCATGCAGGCCGACAGGCGCTCGGTGCACAGCTTGGCGGCCGCGAGATCGCGCCGGTGCCCGAAGACCAGGGGGTAGTAGTCGTCCCCGTAGGTGCCCCAGGCGAGCCACTGCGCGCTGAGGTCGAGGGCTTCGGGCGAGCCGTCCGGGTCGAGCCCCGCGGAGCACAGTGCCAGGTCGGCCGCGGCGAGCTTGTCCTCGTCCCAGACGCCTTCGCCGAGGATGCCCATGCGGTGCGCCCACGGGACGAGGCGTGCGCGGGCGCCGTCGAGCGCCGGGTTCAGCCGCAGCTCGAACGGCATGTAGAAGTCGGGCAGTCGGGAGGGGCCCACCTTCTGGTACGGCACGTGGGTGTACGCCCGTAGCCGCTCGACCCCCGCGGAGGCGAGCAGCGCGCCCACGTCGGCGGATGCGGTGCCGAGCCCGGTCGGCCCGCGCAGCGGCGAGGGCTCCTCCACGGCGCCCTCGTTCATGTACCGGCTCGACCGCCGGTGCCACTCGTGGCCGCCGGACTGCCAGTCCTGCAGCCCCCGCGCGTACGCGGCGACGGCCCCGACCTCGTCGGGTGCGAGTCCCTTCTCCAGGGCGAGCGCGGGTACTTCGGTGAGCGCGGTGTGCTCGAACTGGTGCAGGCGTGAGGTGAGCACGTCGTTGACGGCTTCCGCCGCCTCCTGCGTCGTACAGCCGAAGAAGGTCTCCAACACCAGGACTCCGTTGGAGAGTTCACCCTCGTCGCGGACTTCGCGCTCGTACGAGAAGAGGTCGTTGCGCAGGTGGACGGCGTCGGAGAACGTCTCCATCAGGACGCGCAACGGCCTCGACCGGGCGACGGACGCGGGGACTTCGGCGGTCGCGTACTCCACGAGCCCCGCGGACCAGGGCGCGCCGCCGACCTTCCTGCGCATCTCGATGTACTCGACGGGGTTGGAGACGCGGCCCTCGTTGATGTTGGAGAGCTCCCACATCGACTCGTTGAGCAGGTGCTCGGTCGATTCGGCGAACCGCCGGCGCCACTCGAAGGACATCGCGGGCACGGTACGCCGCCACAGGTCGGCGAGGCCCGCCTCGACGGGGTTCGCCGGCACCGGCATCGGGGTGTCGAGGTCCATGGGCATGAAGAGCGGCAGCCGGTCGAGGTGGGCCTTGCCGCCCTCCCGGTCGTTCGTGCGCTTGTACATGTCCAGGAAGTGGTCGTCGAAGAAGAAGACCCACACGTACCAGTCGGTGATGAGGGAGAGGGCCGGGCCGTCGCAGTCGGGGTGCGTGTACGCGCACAGCAGGCCGTAGTCGTGCGCGTCGAGGTCGCTCCGCTCCCAGACGCCGCTCCCCTCCAGCATGCCCATCCCGCGGGCCCACTCGGCCGAGTGGGCCCGCGCTTCGTCCAGGTGGGGATTGAGCCGCGCCTGGTACGGCATGTAAAAGCGCGGCAGATGGAACGGCTGCGTGGACTGCTGTGTCATGGACGCGGCCCTACCCAGGGTTTCCAACTGCCATCCGTGGCACGACACATGATCGCCCTATCGCGTGAACGACGAATGTGTGAGCGATGAGCGACCAGGACCCTTCTGGGGACGCGGACGTCCCGGCGCGGTACGCTGCCCCACACTTGAACGTGTTCAAAACCATCGGGGCACGCGTTCTTCCCCGAGGTGCGCGTTCTTCACCTTGGAGGGGCCTTGTTCCGCACCCTTGTCGTGACCTGCGCACTGACCGTTCTCGCCGCGGCGACCACCACCGGCTGCATGGGCCGCTACGTGTCCTGCGGCCCGGAGGGCGAGACCCCGGCCGGGCTGACCGCCTCCGACCTCCTCGGCGACTGGCGGGGCGACCCCGCGGGCGACCTCACCCTGCGCGCCGACGGCTCCTTCACCGCGACCCGCGACTGGCCCGACGCCGCTCCTTTCGACGGGCTCCCCCAGGAAGAACGCCGCGCCGTCACGACCGGCACCTGGGAGCTCGGCGACCCCGACGGCCTGGGCGGGAACCTCGGCCTGTCCTTCCCCGCCACGTCCGCCGACCCCGGCCGCGGCCGGTATCTCGCCCCCTACGACGTGAGCGGCACCCGCGCCCACCCCACCCTGTACACCTATACCGACGACCCGGACTTGTGCGAGTTCCACACCTTGAGGCGATGACCTACCAGGAGGCCCCGATGATCCCCGCGACTCTGCCCGTTCGAGGCCTCCGCACCGCCGCTCGCCGCCTGCTCACCCTCGGTGCCACCGCCGCGCTCACTCTCGGCGGCGCGGCGCTCCCCGCCTCGGCCGCCCCCACCGCCCCCTCAGCCGCCGTCGCGCACGCGGACCCGCGCGCGCTCTCCGCCGTCGCCTCGCTCGCGGCGCGCCGGATCGCCCTCGCGGACAAGGTCGCCGCCGCGAAGTACGGCACACCGGCGCCGATCGACGACCCGGCGCGCGAGCGGCAGATCCTGGATGACGTCGCGGCGCGTTCAGCGGCGCTCGGTCTCGACCCGGCGCTCGCCCAGGCCGTCTTCCGCGACCAGATCGAGGCCAACAAAGTGGTGCAGCGCGGCCTGTACGCCCGCTGGGACGCCCATCCCGAGCAGCGCCCGGCCGACCGCCCCGACCTGGCGACCGTAGTGCGGCCCGCTCTCGATCGCATCACCACCGAACTCCTGGACGCGCTACGGGAGTTGCCGCCGACTCGCGCCACCCCGGCATGCGCGCCGCTCCTCACGGCGGTGGCACTGCGCGACGCCCACGCCCACCACTTCGACACGCTTCACCTCAGGGGCCTGGCCCGGGCACTGCCGTCGGTCTGCGCGGCCTGAGGCCTGCGCACTGCGCGGCTCCGCGCAGGTTCTACGCGGCCCAGTGCGCGGGCCGCGTCAGGCCCGGGGGCAGCTTGGTGGCGTGGTCGCCGCGGGCCGCGTTCAGCTGGGCCTGCGTGAGGAAGATGCTGCCCGTGAGGTCGGCGCCGTCGAGCCGCGCGTCCCTCAGGTCCGCTCCGATCAGGTCGGCGAAGCGCAGGTCGGCGCCGGTCAGATCGGCGGCGATGAGGAGCGCGCCGCGCAGGGCGGCGCCGCGCAGGTTCGCGTCGCGCAGCCGGGCGCCGACGAGGTCCGCGCCGCGATGGTTCTTCTTGCGCCCGGGCACCTCGGCACGCACCAGGTCGCTCGCCTTGAGCAGCAGCGTGTTCACGTCGCCGCGGATCGCGGGCACGTCGGTGGTGAGCAGTTCCTCGGCGTCCGCACGCGTGAGGCGCTCGATGTCGTCGAGGGCGCGCCGGGCGTCACGGTGCACGGGCCGGGCCCGGGGCAGCTCCAGCACCTCGTTCAAGTACCAGAGCAGTTCGTGCAGTTGACGCATCGCGGGGAACACGTCGAACATCGCGCGGGCGCTTTCGGGGCGCTCGCGCCAGCTGACGCCCTCGAAGGTGACCTGCGAGATCTTCTGGCCCGCGCCGAAGCAGTCGAAGACGGTGCATCCCCGGTATCCCTCGTCGCGCAGCCGCGTGTGGATGCCGCAGCCGAAGTCGTCCTGGAGGTTGTGGCAGGGCGTGCCCGCGCTCTTGTCCCGCGCGAAGTCCTGGGACCTGGCGAACGGCAGCGCGGCACAGCACAGGCCGAAGCAGCTGCCGCAGTCGGCGCGCAGATCCGGGCGGTCGGGGACGGTGGGAGAGGCGTCGGGGGAGGTCACACCCCCATTGTCGCCGATCGCCCGGGCATGCCCCCTTGTGGCCCGCGCGGGGCCGCGCCACCGTGGACGCGACCCGCACCGCCCCAGCCCCCGGGAGTCGACGTGGCCTCCACCTTCCTTCTGCCTCATGAACTGCACGGAGACGGTCCGCACAAGGTGATCGCGGTGCACGGCTGGTTCGCCGACCGCTCCGCGTTCGCGCCGGTCGTCGCCGACCTGGACCGGGACTCCTTCCAGTACGCGCTCGTGGATCTGCGCGGCTACGGAGAGGCGAAGGACATCCCGGGCGCGTACACGACGGCCGAGGGCGCGGCCGATGTGCTGGCGCTCGCGGACCGGCTCGGCTGGGAGCGTTTCTCCCTGGTCGGACACTCGATGGGCGGCACCGTGGCGCAGCGCGTCGTGGCGTCGGACCGGCAGCGCGTGCGCCGGGTCGCGGGCGTCTCGCCGGTCCCGGCGTCGGGCTTGGCGCTGCCGCCGCAGCGGTGGGAGCTGTTCTCGACGGCGGACATCGAACCGGCGCACCGCCGCACCATCCTCGACATCACCACGGGCGGTGTCCGGCCGGCGGCCTGGCTGGACCGGATGACGGCGCGGTCGGTGGCGTGCAGCGACGCGAAGGCGTTCCGCGCCTGGCTCGACTCGTGGACCGGCGACGACTTCCACCGCGACCTGGAGGGCTGTCCGACGCCGGCGCTCGCGGTGACGGGCCAGCTCGACCCGGCGCTGCCCGCGGAGCTGATGCGCTCGACGTGGCTGCGCTGGTTCAGCCGCGGCGAGCTGGTCGACCTGCCGGTGTGCGGCCACTACGCGATGGACGAGGCGCCGCTCGCGCTGATCCGGGTGGTGGAGGACTTCCTGCGGGCGGACGGCGCGTGACGGGGTCGGCTCCCGACGTCTTCGATCCGCGGCTGTACGCCCACGGGCCCCCGCACGAGCGCTACCGGGTGCTGCGCGACGGGCATCCGGTGTCCTGGCAGGCGGAGCCGGCGGTCCTCGGCTGGCCGGAGGGCCCCGGTTTCTGGGCGGTGGCCCGGCACGCGGACGTCGTACGGGTCCTGAAGGACGCCTCGACGTACTCCTCGCATCTGGGCGCCACCCAGATCCGCGACCCCGACCCGGCGGACCTGCCCTTCATCCGCGGCATGATGCTCAACCAGGACCCGCCGGCGCACGGCAGGCTGCGCCGCCTGGTGAGCCGGGCGTTCACCCCGCGCCGCGTGGAGGCGTTCGGGCGAGCGGCACGCGAGCGCGCGACGTCCTTGCTCCGCACGGCATTTGAACACCGGGACGGGGCCAAGGAGGAGGAGCCGGTCGACCTGGTGCCGGCCGTCACCGACGACTACGCCCTGCTCAACCTCGCCGACCTCCTCGGCGTCCCGGAGTGCGACCGCACACTGCTGCTGCACTGGACGCGTCGGGTCATCGGCTACCAGGACCCGGACGAGTCCCCCGCGCCGCTGCTCGACGCGGCGGGCAGACCGCTGAACCCGCGCTCACCGTCCGCGCTGGCCGACATGTTCGCGTACGCGGACGAACTGGCGGCCCACAAACGCGCCCACCCCGCCGACGACGTGATGACGACGCTGGCGACGGACCCCGAACTCACCCCGCCCGAACGGCAGATGTTCTTCTTCCTGCTGACGATCGCGGGCAACGACACGGTCCGCGGCGCGGCACCGGGAGCCCTGGCCCTGCTCGCCGAGCGCCCCTCCGCCTATGCACGACTGCGGTCGGGGCAGCTCGACCTGACGGCGGCGACCGACGAACTGCTGCGCCGCCACCCACCCGTCCTCACGTTCCGCCGCACGGCCACCCGCTCCACGACCCTCGCGGGAGCGCGCATCCGGCGCGGCGACAAGGTCGTGGTCCTGCACGCCTCCGCCAACCACGACGAGCGGGTCTTCCCCGACCCCTTCCGCCTGGACCCGGCCCGCGCCCCCAACCCGCACGTCTCCTTCGGCGACGGCCCGCACGTCTGCCTCGGCGCGCACTTCGCGCGGCTCCAGCTCCGGGTGCTGTACGAGGAAGTGGGCCGGGCCCTGCCGACCCTGACCCTCGCCGGGCCGCCCCGGCGGCTGGTGTCGAACTTCATCAACGGGATCAAGGCGCTGCCGGTGCTGCGGCCCTAGGACCGGCCCTCGGTACTGGTGGGCTCGCGTATTCAACTGTCGCCAGTTGATCAATCTGGCTCCGGAGTCACTACTGACCGTGATGATCCTGGCGGGGATCTGGGGGTGGAGCCCTCAACGTTGACGGGAAGTAGCACCGCGTCGTAACCGCGATGACGCCGTCGTGTTGGCGTCCTTATCCTCAGTGGGTGAGTCTGATCGAGGTGGTTCCTGGGCAGGTCGAGCTCGTCGTTCGGGGAGCGGGGTCACAAGCGCCCTCTATCCGGTTGTTCGACTGGTCGCGGACCGATGAGTTCGAGGTCGTATTCGCCGTGGAGGCCGTCGATGACGGCCTGCGCGCACGGGTCGAGGCCGTGACGGTGTCTGCCTGGGACGGTGCGGGATACCTGACCGAGTTTCTCGACGGTCTTGCGCGCGACTTCCGCGGTTGGGAGGGCGAGCGGTCTTGGGTCAACAACGAGCTGGTCGTGGCAGCGACGTTCGGTTCAGGCGGTCACGTGTGTCTGAGCTGGACTCTGCGAGCCGACGTCTTCTCCAACGGCTGGGAGTGCACTGTGACGACCATGATTGAGGCCGGCGAAGAGCTGACGGCTGTCGCTGCCGACCTGCAGGAATTCTTCCGCCAGGGGTAGCCGTCCCAGGGCCCCGAAGTGGGGCACTCACGCGCTCTCAGGCTCTCGGAACTGGAGGGCTCCCAACTTCGCTGGTTCCCTGTGGAACCCAGCCTGTTGGTGACTTTGCGTGATCTCCTGGGGCGTATCGGCTCCATGTCCCGCCGGTCTCGTTGCGGAGGCGGCTTGTGGTCTTGTCGTGGTAGCCGAGAGCGTCCGCGACGACGGGTGCGGGAAGTTCGAGGAGTTGCTGCCGGATGGCGGCGCCGCGGGCGGCCGCAGTCGGGACCCCGACTTCGTTCAAGAGCGCGGACAGGTGGTCGGGGCGGGCCGGCTGCCCCGCCCGGCGACCCGGGAAGAGCCAGTGGGACGCGGAGTTGGTGGCAGTGTTCATGTTGTCGCAGTTCGCGATGTGCTCCAGCAGCAGGGCGGCGACCGGATCAGGAACGGGCGAGGCCGGCTCACCGAGCCGCAGCAGCACGGTTTCGCCGTCGCGGATGACGTCGTCGATGCTGAGCCGGACGATGCGGCTCACGGGCTGGGCGTAGAGGAGCACGATGACTCCGGCGACACGGAGGCGCATCGGTATCTCGGTATCGGTCAGCAGCCGGCCAAGGGCATCGAGGCGCTCGTCTTCGCTCAGTGCGGCCCGGCGGGAGACCTTCATCGTGGGGATGGCCAGGGAGCGTCGGCAGCGTCGGCTCTGCATGGCCCAGTTGAGGAAGGCTCTCAGGCAGGTGCGGGCGTGTTCGGTGTTCTCGGCGAACCAGGCGTCGATGTCGATCTGGCCGCATGACGCGAGGGTGCTGTTCCGCTCGCCGAGCCATTGCAGGAACGCGGTCGCGTACTTGACCTGTTCGGCAGCGAATCGGCGGATGCTGGGTGTGATGTGGCTCCTCTCGGCGCGGGTCCGCAGCCGAGGGAGGACGTGCCAGGTCGAGAAGAGCCGGATCGTCTTGGCGTGCTCGGGGTCGGCGATGCCGGTCAGGTGGCCGGGAAGCCAGCGTTGGAAGGAGCAGAGGTACTTGTCGACCGCGGGCAGGGCTCCGCAGGTCATCAAAAGTTCTTCCAGGTGAGCGGCGGCCCGCCAGGGCTGGAGCTCGTGGAAGGCGTCGTGGGTCAGCGGGATATCGCCGAGACCGAGCCGCCGCAGTAGCTGCGATGCGCTGCCCGGCTGGTCGCGGCGCATCTCCAGCCAGGCCAGGCCGCTTCTGGGCTTGTCCATCGCCACCAGCAGGTCGAACAGCGGGACCAGCGTGGGCCTGATGCGGCTGTCTCCGTCGTCCAGGAGCGCGGTGAGGCGGTCGGTGAGGGTGCAGCGTTCACACAGCCGTCCGCCCAGGAGCTTGCCCTCGAAGCCGCAGCGCGAGCAGTCGAAGGTCTGCGAGAAGCCGGCGCAGGTGGTGCAGATCGGCGCTCGGTCACCGGGGCGGAGTCCGGGGAGGGCACGGTCCTGGCCGCATCCCGGGCAGGTGCCCCGTGTCCGGACGGCGCGGTCCGAACAGGTTCGGCAGACGTATCCATCCGGCCAGGTGCCAGCCTTGTGCCTGCGGAGGCCGCACCGGCAGCACTCCGCCATGTACCAGCGTTCGTACTGCTCGTCGGTGGCGTAGGGGCGGGTCATGCGTCGGGCAGGATCCGGGCGGCGCGGGGCCGCAGCTTCGCCACGTTCGCGGGCGGGGTGGGCATGTCGCCGGTGGCGGTCTTGCGGACGCCGGCGTTCTCGGCGGTGGTGGTCACCAGGTCTGCCGGCGTGCAGGACAGGATGTCGCAGAGCGCGGCCATGACCTGCAACGACAGGCGTTCCGGTGTGCCGGAGACCAGGCGGTGGACCTGGGAAGCGGACAGGTCGATGCCGCGTTCGTGCAGCAGAGGCACCAGTTCGGTGGCGGTGAAGACCCGATGCTGGGCCATGACCTCGCGCAGCCGCCAGGTGTAGCCGACCTTGCGTTTCATGCTTGCCTCCCGGTCTGGGTCTGGAGGGCAGCGGCGATGGTGGAGTCCAGATGCCGCCGCAGGGTGCGGGTGCGGAAGTCCGAGGACACGCAGGTGTAGAGCGAGGTGGTGCTGGCGTGCTCGTGGCCGACCTGCTCCTGGACGAAGCGCGGGTCCCAGCCGTCCTCGATCAGGTGGGTGACGTAGGACCTGCGGAAGGAGTGGAAGTCGAGCCCGTCGTCCAGGCCGAGGGCCTTGCGGTAGGTGATGAAGCGGGAGTTGAGCCGCTGGCAGCCGATCCGCAGCCCCCGTTCCGAGGGCCAGGCCGCCGGGTTGTTGTCGGTGCCAAACAGCGGGCGGACCTCGGTGAACCACTCGTCCAGGACGTCCGGGGTCCAGTCGAACACGGTCAGCACTCCGCGGCGCTTGGGCGGCGAGCCCTTCTTGGCCTTGCCGAACCGGACCTGGCACCGGCCGTACGCGCCGAACTCGCCGCCATGCGGGTTGCGGCCGAAGTCGGCGGCATCGAGCATCCGCGTCTCGTTGCGCCGCAGCCCGTAGGCGTACGCGGTCTTGAACAGCGTCGCGTCGCGGAAGGCGGGCAGCCAGCCCTTGCGACCGAAGGCCCGGATGCGGGCGACCTCGTCGTCACAGTGCGCGAAGAAGGCGTGCAGCTCGGCCTTGGTGAACGCGCGCTTCTTCGCGTCCGCCTCGTTGTCCTGGACGTGCACCGCGGTGTTCCACTCGTGCACTACTTGTACCGGGTGGGTGCCGAACCGCTCCTCGCAGGTCGCCGTCCACTCGTAGAGCGGATCGGTGACGAAGTGGCAGAAAGCCCGCACGGCCTCGGAGTACGAGCGGATCGTAGAGCGCTTCAGATCCCGCAGCGAGCGCAGGTCACCGAGCCACTCGTCGACCATCGCCGGCGTCCAGTGCCACGGGTAGGTGTTCACGTACGCGGCGAACGCCTTGAGCGTGTTCTCCCGGCCTTCCACCGTCGTCCGGGCCAGATTCCGCGCGAGCTGCTGGTTGGCGAACCCGGTCAGCATCGCGGTGAAGACCTGTTCCTCAGGCCGCAGCAGCGCGACTCCGTCAACCAGGTGCAGTCGTGCCGCACCTGGGATCGACCCGTTGAACCCCACCGGTCCACCACCCTCCGTCACTCGCGTCGTATGCGAGAAAACCGCATCTGATGCGAGTCGACGGGCAAACCGCAGGTCAGTCAGCCGGACGAGTGACACCAGGTGGCGTCGCCCTCAACTCTGTCGCTACCGTCGCCACCAGCAGACCGGGGCAACTTCCATGGTCAGCACGCTGGTGGACGCCATTGCCCACGACGATTCGCGAACCGTAGCGAGTTCGCATCGGATGCAATTGGCGGCGCTTGGAGTATCCGAACGGAAATTAGCGGTAGCGGAGCGATCTTGATTCCGGTTCGGTGACGTGCCCGTTTTGCCTGGTCAGCGGGCTCTACGTTCCTGGTCATGCCTGTTGAATACCTGTCTGCTGAGCAAGAGGCCCGCTACGGCCGGTTCGCCACGGAACCCTCACCCGGGGAGCTGGAACAGTTCTTCCGCTTGGACACCAGGGCCCTGGAGCTCGCTCGGGCGAAGCGCCGTTCGGCTACGAGGTTGGGGTGGGCGGTGCAGTGGGGCACGGTGCGGATGCTCGGCACTTTCCTGACCGAGGACCCCACGGCGGTACCGGCCTCCGTGGTGCGGTTCGTCGCCGAGCAGCTCAGTCTCGACGACGAGCATTTCGCCGAGTACGGGACGCGCGCGCAGACGGTGTACGAACACGCGTGGGAGATCCGCGACACCTACGGCTACCGGGACTTCGCGGCCGGGGAGGCGGAGCTGCGGAAGTTTCTGGCGGCGCGGGTGTGGTCGTCGCTGGAGGGGCCGCGGGCCCTGTTCGACCGGGCGGTGGTGTGGCTGGTGAACAACCGGGTGCTGCTGCCGGGTGTGACGTCGCTGGCCCGGATGGTGGCCGCGCTCCGTCAGGAGGAGAACGACCGGCTGCACGCCGCGCTGTACGAGGTGGTGCCTTATGAGCTGCGGACCGAGATGGTCCGGCTGCTGGAGGTGCCGGAGAAGAAGCGGGTGTCGGAGCTGGAGCGGCTGCGGCTGGGCCCGATGCGGGTGTCTGGCAAGGCTATGGAACTGGCCCTGGACCGCGCCCGCGAGGTGCGGGGCCTGGGGGCCGGCGCGGTGGATGCCGGACGGGTTCCGGCCGCGCGGATGACCGGGCTGGCCCGGTACGGGCTGACCTCGAAGGCGCCGACGCTGAAGCGGCTGGAGGTCACGCGGCAGACCGCGACGCTGCTGGCGACCGTGCGGCACCTGGAGACGGCGACGGTGGATGACGCGCTCGATCTGCTGCATGCACTGATGGCCACCAAGCTGCTGGCGAAGGCCGAGCGGATGGGCAACGACGCCAAGCTCAAGGCCCTGCCCCAGTTGCGCAAGGCCGCGAAGAAGGTCGCCGCAGCGGTCGACGTGCTGATGACGACGCCGCCCGCGACCGACACCGGTGAGCTCGTCTCCGTGGTCGACGCGTGGTCCGCAATCGAGCAGGTCGTGCCGCGCGAGCAGCTGGCCGAGGCGCTCGCCACGATCGCCGCGGTGGTCCCGGACATCGACGGGGACGACGACGCGGAATGGCGGGCCGAGCTGGTCGCCCGCTACGGCACGGTGCGTGGCTTCATCCGCCTCCTGGTCGAGGTCATCGACTTCGGCGCCGTCGAAGCCGGCGCCCCCGTCGTTCAGGCCCTCAAGCGGCTTCCGGATCTGATCGGCCGCAAGAAGGTCGGCGCCGAGGAGGTCGCCTCCGATCTGGTGACGGGCTCGTGGCGGCGGCTGGTGTTTGCCAACCCCAACGTGCCGCACGGTCTGGTCGACAAGGCCGCGTACTCGTTCTGCGTCCTGGAGCATCTGCACCGCTCGCTGCGCCGGCGGGACGTGTTCGCCAAGGACGGCGACCGCTGGGGCGACCCCCGCGCCAAGCTGCTGGCCGGGGAGAAGTGGACGGCCGCCGAGCCGAAGGTGCTCACCGCGCTCGGTCTGGAGAGCGAACCGGCCGGACACCTCGCCGAACTCGCCTCCGCTCTGCACGCCGCGTACGTCCAGGTCGCTGCCGGGCTGCCCGGGAACACGGCGCTGGAGGTGGTGGGCGGGAAGCTGAAGCTGGGCAAGCTCGGCAAGGCGGAGGAGCCCAAGCTCATGCCGCCGTTCCGGCAGCTGGTCAACGGCATGCTGCCGAAGGTGGACTTCCCCGAGCTGCTGCTGGAGGTCGCCGAGTTGACCGGGATGGCGGACGCGTTCACGCACATCTCCGGCGCCGACTCGCACATGGAAGGCTTCACCACCAGTTTGTGCGCCGTCCTGCTGACGGAAGCGTGCAACGTCGGGTTCACCCCGGTCATCAAGCCGGACGTCCCGGCGCTCAGCCGGGGCCGTCTGGTCCAGGTCGATCAGGGCTACTTCCGGGCGGAGAACATCTCGGTGGCGAACGGCCTGTTCATCGAGGCTCAGGCAAAGATCGACGTGGTGAGGGCGTGGGGTGGCGGCCTGGTCGCCTCCGCCGACGGGGTCCGCTTCACCGTGCCAGTGAAGACCCTGTACGCGGGTTCGAACCCCCGGTATTTCGGGCTGCGGCACAAGGGCGCCACCTGGCTGAACGTGGTGAACGACCAGGTGATGGGGCTGGGCGGGGTGGTCGTGCCGGGCACGCTGCGCGACTCGCTGTTCATCCTGGACGCCATCCACGCCCGCGACGGCGGCCCGAAGCCGGAGACCGTCATCACCGACACCGCGTCGTACTCCGACATCGTCTTCGGCCTGTTCGCGATCTGCGGCTACCAGTTTTCGCCAAGGATCGCCGACATCTCCGACGCCCGGCTGTGGCGGACGAACACCGCGGCCGACTACGGGCCGCTCCAGCCGGTCTCCAACCACACCATCCGCCTGGACCGGATACGCGCGCACTGGGGCGACATGCTCCGCGTGGCCGGCTCCCTGACCCTGGGCGAGGTCCGCGGGCACGACCTGATCCGCATGCTCTCCCGGGACGGTAAGCCGACCGGGCTGGGCGACGCGTTCGCCCACTACGGGCGGATCTTCAAGACCTTGCACCTGCTCCAGTTCGTCTCCGACGAGGGATACCGGCGGATGATCGGTGCCCAGCTCAACGTCACCGAGGCCCGCCACCGCCTCGCCCGGAAGATCTTCTTCGGGCAGCGCGGCGAACTGCGCCAGCATTACCGCGAGGGCATGGAGGACCAGCTCGGCGCCCTCGGGCTGGCCCTCAATTGCGTAGTCCTGTTCAACAGCCTCTACATCGACGCCGCCGTCAAACAACTGGCCGCCGACGGCTTCCCCGTCACCGACGAACTGCTCGCCCGACTGTCCCCGCTCCAGTACGACCACATCAACTTCCTCGGCCGCTACGCCTTCACCCGGCCGGCCGCGCCGGGCCTGCGGCAGCTGCGTGACCCGCACACCGACGCTGAGGACAACGACGGCGAGCAGGACTGAGCGTCACCGACCAGAAGGCTGATCAGAGTGCCCGCCATCGCTTTCGTCAGCCTCTGCGCGGCGGTCACAGCCGGTACGTGGCAGGTGCGTTTGCGCCGATCACGCCCTCACCCGGTTTATGGTGCGCTTTAGGAGAACTTGTACCCGGCAAAGTCGGCGACGTGGACATACCCAATGCGCTGGTAGAGGGCGTTGCTGGTGGGGTTGTCCGGGTCCGTGAACAGGACGACGTCCGTCGCGCCCGCGGCCAGCGCTGCCCTGCTCGCCTCGACCGTCACGGCGCCCGCGTAGCCGCGGCCCCGAAGGTGGGCCGGGGTGTAGACGGGGTCGATCCGGACCATGCCGCCGATGACCGAGGTCGCGGCCGCCATCGAGACGGGGGTGCCGTCCGGGGTCTCCCAGAAGGTGAAGTGCCTGTCGCCGAAGCGCGAGTAGTCCCAGGAGCCAGCGTCGATCAAGTCAATGGAGGACTGCTCCCCGACATCGACGCAGAACTCACGGCACCAGCGCACGACGTGTTCGCGGTCTGTCCCGCCCGTGAGACGGCCCCGGCCCTCCGGGTGCGGCTGCGGCGGGGTGAGTGTGCCGAGACGGTAGAGATGCGTCCGCCAGAAGAGTGCTGGCGCCGCGGCCGTGTGCCGCTTCCAGGAATCGGCGAATGCGGTGGCGGTGTCGTGGTCCGCGATGACGTTGGCGGGCGAGTGGCCAAGGACAGCCAGATGGGCGGCGAGGGCGTCGGTCTGCTCGACAGAGAGGGGGGTGAGGCCTAGGCGGCCGCGCGAAGTGAGATAGAAGACCGCGTGGACCTCGCCTCCGGACTCCAGTCGGCCGAAGACGGCGGTGACGGGGCCGTGTGCGTCCGGCCTGCGTATCCGCAGTTTCTCGATGTCCGTCAGCGGCGTGTTGTGTAGGGCGGGGCGCGAGCGCAGGAAGTCCCCGGCTCGGGCGAGGAAGTCGTCAACGTCTTGGGTGAGGTGCCAGTCATCCGGGAGCATGCTTCATGATCCCGGATCTCCTCGACTCGGGGAGCACTTACTCAATGCCTTTCAGCCACGTGACGTAGCTGCCCCCGATCAGCCGCAGGCTCTTGTCGGCAAAGGATCGTTTGACGACAGGCGGCCGACGCGTCCAATGAACCCGTGCAATCCAGGGACTCGCGGCGGCCCGAATCCAATCAGATCCGATCATGATTGCTGACAGGGTTTGATGACAGATAGGGTCCATTCCTCCGTACGGAAGGGGCCCACGAGTGGCGAACCTGGTCTACAAGCGGGTCTCGACCGATCAGCAGTCGACCGCCCGCCAGGACCTCGTCCTGGGCGAGGCCGGGATCGAGGACCCGGTCGTCTTCGAGGAGGACCCCGGCACCTCCAGCCGCCTCCACCCGCTCCAGCGCCCGAAGTTCCGCGAACTGCTCACCTACGCGCGGCCCGGCGACACCGTGCACACCTCCGAGATGTTCCGCCTAGTACGTGACACCGGCCACATCCTCGACGTGCTCGACGTCCTGCACCGCGACCGCCTCGCCCTGCGCATCCACGACGGCGCGTTCTCCGCGATGGACCTCACCGCCCGCCACCCGCGCACCGGCGAGCTGCTGTCCACCGTGAAGTTCATGGTGCAGACCCTCGCCGCCGCCGGCGAACTCCAACGCGACCTCCAACGCGAGCTGACCTACGACGGGCTGCGGGCCGCCGAGGCCAGGGGCAGCAAGGGTGGGCGCCGCCCCGCCGTGGCGGCCGACAAGACCGACGTCGTGCGCACCGCGTACCTGGAAGGCCGCTCCATCGCCGCCCTCGCGCGCGACCACGACGTCAGCCGCGGCGCCATCCGTACCGCCGTCGCCGACCTTCTGCCCGAGCACACCGCCGAGGGCCAGGAGGACGTCCCGGCCCCGGAGCTGCCGGTCACCCTCGACATGCCGGGCAAGGTCGCCGACTTCCTCCGCGCCACCGAGCTGGAGCCCGACGAACGAGCCGCGCTCGACCAGGGCGTCACCGTACGGCGCGGCCAGGGCTACACCCTGCGCGTCAGCACCACCCGGGCCGTCCACCGTCAGCTCCTCGCCCGCTGCCAGCCCCTCGACGGCGGCCAGGGCACCCCGACTGTCCCGGCACAGCGCAAGGCCCGCCGCGAGTACGAAAACCGCGTCAGCGCCCTCATCTCGACCGGACCATGATCCGGGTCAGCGGCTACCGCTAATTTCCGTTCGGATACTCCCCGAGGGCCGGACCGGCCCCGTCAGCCCTCGACCGGCTCCAACCGCAGCGAAACCGAGTTGATGCAGTACCGCTGGTCCGTGGGCGTCTGATAACCCTCGCCCTCGAACACGTGACCGAGGTGCGAGCCGCAGCGAGCGCACCGCACCTCGGTGCGGACCATGCCGTGGGAGCGGTCCTCGATGAGTTCGACGGCCGACGAGTCCTTCGGGTCGTAGAAGGACGACCAGCCGCAGTGCGACTCGAACTTCTCGGTCGAGGTGAAGAGCTCGGCGCCGCACGCGCGGCAGCCGTAGACGCCCTTCGTCCTGGTGTCCGTGTACTCACCGGTGAAGGCGGGCTCGGTGCCGGCCTGGCGCAGTACCGCGTACTCCGCCGGATTCAGCTCCGCGCGCCACTGCTCGTCCGGCTTCTCGACGTCGTACGACATGGAGACACTCCCTTTCAGCGCTGTGCGAGGTGATCCAGGATCCGCGGGCCGAGGTCGGTGACGTCGCCCGCGCCCATGGTGAGAACGAGATCACCGGGCTTCGCCATTCCCGCGATCGCCTCGACGGCCGCCGTCCTGTCGTGGGACGCCTGCACGTCGGCGCCCGCGGCGCGGGCCGCCTCGACGATCAGGGCACTGGTGATGCCGGGGATCGGGTCCTCGCGGGCCGGGTAGATGTCCAGGACGACCGAGCCGTCCGCGAGCGCCAGGGCCTCGCCCATCTCCTTGCCCAGTTCCTGGGTGCGGGAGAAGAGGTGCGGCTGGAAGAGGACCAGCAGGCGGGAGTCGTCCACCGCCGCGCGCATGGCCTCCAGGTCGGCCGTCATCTCCGTGGGGTGGTGCGCGTACGAGTCGATGACCTGCACGCCGCTCTCCTCGCCCTTGAGCTGGAGACGGCGGTTGACGCCGGTGTACGACTTGAGGGCCCCGGCGAGGTTCCGCGACGGGACGCCGAGCGCCACGCCGGCCGCGAGCGCCGCGACCGCGTTGTGCGCGTAGTGGCGGCCCGGGACGGAGACGGTGAAGGTGAGCAGCTTGCCGTCGAGCAGGACCGTCACCTCGCTGCTCAGGCCGCGCGGCGTGACCTTGTGGATGCGGATGTCCGCGGTCTGCGACTCGCCGTACGTGACGACCTTGAGGGACGTCGTGTCGCGGATGCGGCGGGCCAGTTCGACGGCGCCGGGGTGGTCGGCGGCGATGACGAGGGTGCCGCCGGGGACGATCTTCGACGTGAAGATCTCGAAGGAGTCGTAGATCTCGTCCATCGACGCGTAATTGGCGTGGTGGTCGAGTTCGACGTTGAGGATGATCGCGACTTCGGGCTTGTACTTGTGGAAGCTGCGGTCCGACTCGTCGGCCTCGGCGACGAAGATGTCGCCCTCGCCGTGCAGCGCGTTCGAGCCGGGGACGTCCAGGTCGCCGCCGATCGCGTACGAGGGGTTCAGGCCGAGGGACGACAGGGACACGGCCAGCATCGACGTCGTGGTCGTCTTGCCGTGGGTGCCCGCCACCGCGATCGGGCGCAGGCCGTCCATGAGCGAGGCGAGCGCGTCGGAGCGGTGCACCACGGGGATGCCGAGCTCGGCGGCGCGCGCCAGCTCCGGGTTGTCCGCACGGATCGCGGACGACACGACCACGCAGGTGGCGTCGGGGGCGAGGTGGGCCGCGTCGTGGCCGATGTGGACCGTGACGCCGAGCGCGCGCAGCGCCTCGGCCGTGGCGGACTCCCGGGCGTCGCTGCCCGCGACCCGGGCGCCGCGCTGGGCGAGGATCTTGGCGATGCCCGACATTCCGGCGCCGCCGATGCCGATGAAGTGCGGTCGGTCCATGGCGGCGGTAGAAGTGGGCAGGCCGGGTGCCATACGTGTCTCTCCCCTGAGGTTCTTCTGCGGTTCTTCGTCCCGAGGTTCCTCGGGTGACCCGATCCGTAGTCATTTCGACCACGGAACGGGGTCAGCCTATTGCCTCGGCCCCCTCCGTCCCGCATCCGAGTCCGGCGTCACGCCTTGCTGTACGAGAACAGCTTCAGAACGGGCACGCCCACCTTGTGCCGGGCCCGCGAGGCCCAGTCGCGGTGGAAGAACTCCTCGACGTAGTGCGGGTCGGTCAGCACGATCACCTCGTCCGCCTTCACCTGGTCGACGAGCGCCCTGAGCGCGTCGAGCGGGTGGTCCTCGATGAGGCGCCCCTCGGCGGCGCAGCCGGCCTGGTGCAGCGCGGCGAGGGAGACGCTCAGCGCCTGCTCCCCCGGCGCCTTGGCCTCGTCCCCCTCGGGGACCTCGTCCTCCCGGGCCGCCTCGTCCAGCTCGCCCATCGCGACGTCGTCGATGGCCCGCAGCAGGCGGTCCGCCTGGTCGCCGCGGGGCTGGAGCAGCACGTGGAAGGAGACTTCCTCGTCGCCGTGCAAGGTGGTGACGAACTCCACGTCGGCGGACGTCAGTGCCTTCTCGATCATCAATACGCTCGTGAACACGACGGGCGCCCTTCTTCTCCTGCCGTGGGCCGTCCTGCGACCGGCCCCTGGGGATCTGCGGAAACCATCCTGCCCCGTGGCCGCACGGGGTCTGCGAGATTTAGTGTGCCCAGCGGAAGCTAAACGGAACGAATCATTCCGCCGAGTGTCGGCTCCGACGGTATCGGGTGAAGAGGAAACCGTCCTCTTCCAGGAGAGAGGCCAGCTCGAAACGTTCCGGCACGGCCAGCTCCGGGCCCCCGGCGATCCGCTGGGCGCTGCCCGCGGTGAGCAGAGGCGACACGGTCAGACAGAGCTCGTCGAGCACCTGTGCGGCCACGAACTGGCCCAGCATCCGCGGCCCGCCCTCCGTGAGCAGCCGCGTCAGGCCCCGCTCGGCCAGCGCCCGCACCGCGCGCTCCGGCTCGACACCGGCGCCCTCCCCCGCGACCAGCACCTCGGCACCGGCCTTGCGGGCCGCCGCCACCCGGTCCCGCGGCGCGGCCGCGCCGGTGACGACGTACGTCGGCGACAGCGGCTCGGTGAAAAGCGGAAGGCCGAAATCCAGGTCGAGGCTCGCGCTGATCACGGCGATGGAAGGCGCGAGGCCCTGCCCGGCCGCCTTCCTGCGGTCGGCGAACGCCTCACGGGGGCGGGCCGGCCGGTACCCCTCCTGGCGGACCGTCTGGGCGCCGACGACCACGGCGTCCGCGAGGGCGCGCAGGGTGCCGAAGATCCGCATGTCGGTGGGGCAGGAGATGGGCTGGGAGCGGCCGTCGTGCTGGGCGGCACCGTCCAGCGTGGAGACCATGTTGGCGCGCAGCCACACCTCTCCCGCCGCCCCGGCCGGATACGCGTAGGCGTCGGCGAGCCGGTCGAGGCTCCACTCACGGCCCAAGGGCCCCTCAGGCCCCCCGCGTCCCTCCCCACCCGCGTGATCTGCTGTTTCGTACGTCACAGGGAACAGGCGTCGCATGACGAGCAGTGTGGCACGGCTACTAAGCTGGGGAGCTGTGTCGTCCTCCACCGAAGCCACCGGCGCCCGCCAGACGGGCATCAGCCCCATAGCCGACGCGGCGCCCCAGTCCCTGTGCGCCCGCGAGCCGCACGTTCCAGCGGAGCGCCTGGTCGCCGAGATGGTGCCGCCGCCGCGGTTCAGCACCGCCCGCTTCGAGACGTACATCCCCGATCCGAACCAGCCGAGCCAGACGCAGGCCGTGCAGGTGCTGAGCTCGTTCGCCGCCGGACTCGGCGGGGCGCACGCCGCCGGTGCCGGCAAGAAGCGGGGCCTGTTCGGCTTCGGCAAGAAGCCCGCCGCCCCGGCCGGCCCCCGCGGCGTCTACCTCGACGGCGGCTACGGCGTGGGCAAGACCCACCTCCTCGCCTCCCTGTGGCACGCCACCCCGGCCGCGCCCGAGCACAAGGCGTTCGGCACGTTCGTCGAGCTCACGAACCTGGTCGGCGCCCTCGGCTTCCAGCAGACGGTGCGCACGCTGAGCGAACACCGGCTGCTGTGCATCGACGAGTTCGAGCTCGACGACCCGGGCGACACCGTCCTCGTCTCCTCGCTGCTCGGCAAGCTGGTCGACGCGGGTGTCGCGCTCGCCGCCACCTCGAACACGCTGCCCGGCAAGCTCGGCGAGGGCCGCTTCGCCGCCGCCGACTTCCTGCGCGAGATCCAAGGCCTGTCCGCCCGCTTCCGGCCGCTGCGCATCGACGGCGAGGACTACCGGCACCGCGGCCTGCCGGAGGCTCCCGCGCCGTTCTCCGAGGAGCAGGTCACCAAGGCCGCGTACGCCACCGAGGGCGCCTCGCTCGACGACTTCCCGCACCTGCTGGAACATCTGGCGCGGGTGCACCCCAGCCGGTACGGCGCGCTGACGGACGACCTGGAGGCGGTCTGCCTGACGGACGTCTCCGCCGTTCCCGACCAGTCCACCGCCCTGCGGCTCGTGGTGCTCGCCGACCGGCTCTACGACCGGGAGATCCCGGTGCTCGCGTCCGGACAGCCGTTCGATCGCCTGTTCAGTGAGGAGATGCTGAACGGCGGCTACCGGAAGAAGTACTTCCGGGCGATCTCGCGGCTCACCGCGCTGGCCCGCGACGCCAAGGGGCTCGTCCGCGCGTAGTTCCCGCGCCGCGGCCTGCGTGATAGACACACCGGGTCACAGTTCCTGTCCGCCAGCAGGAGGTTGCCCCATGTCTGAAACACGGCTGTCCGCAACACGACGTCAAGTTCTCGCCGGCACCGGCGCGTTGGGGGTGGGCATCGCCTTCGCCGGAACCCTCTCCGAGCTGTTCACCGGCTCCGCCACCGCCCAGGGGCGGGCCGGCTACGGTCCCCTGGTCCCCGACCCGGCCGGTCTGCTCGACCTGCCGAAAGGTTTCCGCTACCGGGTCCTCTCCCGCGAGGGCGACCAGCTCCGGTCCAAGGAAGGGCCGGTGCCCAGCAATCACGACGGCATGGCCGCCTTCGCCGGCAGACAGGGCCGCGTCCACCTCGTGCGCAACCACGAGAACCGGGTCACCGGCAAGATCCCCGTACCGACCGTCGAGGGGCTCACGTACGACCCGATGGGCAAGGGCGGCTGTACGGCGCTCACCCTCGACCGGCACAACAACGTCCTGTCCGAGCGGGTCGCCATCGCCGGTACGGCCGTCAACTGCGCCGGTGGGCACACCCCTTGGGGCACCTGGCTCACCTGCGAGGAGACCGAGGACAAGGCCGGCACGAACGGCTACACCAAGGACCACGGCTTCATCTTCGAGGTCGACCCCGCCGACCCACACCGCTCGGGCGCCGTCCCGCTCACCGCCATGGGCCGCTACCAGCACGAGGCCGTCGCCGTCGATCCGCGGCGCGGTGTCGTGTACGAGACCGAGGACGCGTTCGAGAAACCCTTCGGGCTGTTCTACCGGTTCCTGCCCAACAAGCCGCGTGGCGGCCTCGGTTCGCTGCGCGCGGGCGGCACGCTCCAGGCGATGCGGGTGCCCGGCGTGCCCGATCTGTCGGCGGTGCAGGAGACCGGGGCGTCCTTCGAGGGCATCGAGTGGGTCGACGTACCGGACCCGCTGGCCGCCCGGACACCCATCCGCAACCAGGACTTCGGGCCCAAGGGCATCACCCACGGCCAGAAACTGGAGGGGTGCTACTGGGGCGGGTCGTGCGTGTACTTCGTGTCGTCGTACGCCAGGAGCCGGGAGGGGTCCGCCGCCGACCACTTCGGGCAGATCTGGCGCTACGACCCCGCCGCGCGCCGGCTCACCCTGGTGATCGTCTTCGGCCCCGATACCGATGTGCAGCTGCCCGGCGAGGAGCCCGACAACATCTGCCTCGCGCCCAGCGGCGGCCTGATGGTCTGCGAGGACGGCGAGGGCGCGCAGCACGTCTTCGGCGTGACGAGGAAGGGCGACGTGTACGCGATGGCGCGCGGGCGCCAGAACATCGGGACGGCCGAGGCGCCCGCGTGGGGCGAGTTCGCCGGAGTCACGTTCGCACCGGACGGCGGCACCATGTACGTGAACTGCTATACGCCCGGGACGACGTTCGCCGTAACCGGCCCCTGGCACACGTAGCGCCCGAGTAGCGGCGCCGCCCGCGCCGACGCAGGATCGAAGGATCCGACCGGAAGGGGTGCGCAGTGGCCACGTCCACGTCCAGGAACGAGGGCAGGAGCAAGGGCAAGGGCACGAAGAAGGGTGGCAAGGGCTCCGGGGCCGCCACCCCGCTGCGCGAGCTGCTGCGCATCCCCGAGGGCGGGCAGGCGTCCCTCACCTCGTACGATCCCGCCGGCACACCCGGCGGTCCGCGCACCAAGACGGAGGGCCTCGCGGCGACCGCCCGCCTGGGCGAGCGCCTCGCCGGCCTCCAGGAGCGCCTGTGGGCGGCGGGCTCCGCCGGTGACCGGCGGCGCGTGCTGCTGATCCTGCAAGGCATGGACACCAGCGGCAAGGGCGGCACCGTCAAGCACGTGATCGGTCCGTTGAACCCGGCCGGCTGCCGCGTCAGGGCGTTCGCGGCACCCACCCCCGAAGAGCTCAGCCACCCCTTTCTGTGGCGCATCATGAAGGCGCTGCCGCGGCCCGGCGAGATCGGCATCTTCGACCGGTCGCAGTACGAGGACGTACTCGTCGCGCGCGTACGGGAGTTGGCGCCACGCGGTCAGATCGGACGGCGCTACGGGCACATCAACCGGTTCGAGAAGTCACTGGCCGACGACGGCGTGACCGTGGTGAAGTGCTTCCTGCACATCTCCTACGAGCAGCAGAAGCGGCGGCTGCTGGCCCGCCTCGACAACCCGGACAAACACTGGAAGTTCAGTCCGGGCGACATCGAGGACCGGGCGCTGTGGCCCGCGTATCAGGAGGCGTACGAGATCGCGCTCGCCCGGTGCTCCACCGAGGAGGCCCCCTGGTACGTGGTGCCCGCCGACCGCAAGTGGTACCGCAACTGGGCTGTCGGCACACTGTTGTTGGAGCACCTCGAAGAGATCGATCCGCAGTATCCGAAAGCCGGCTTCGACCTGGCGCAGGCCCGGAAGCAGCTTCTGACCACCTGACCTGCCCCTTTCCCGGGAGTCGTACAGGTGGCCGGATTTGGCGCGTTCGGGCGGAGTGGTGCGCTCGTGGCCTGGGCAGGGTCCCGACATGGAAGAACGGTCAACCACAGCTTGGGAGTTCACCGACGACCGCGGGCACCTGGCTGCCGCGCCAGAGGCGCCGGAGCGGGTCGTCGCATACATACAGGCGGGGGCGAGCCTGTGGGATCTCGGATTACGCCCCGTGGGCATTTTCGGCTCCTACCACGACGGAGGCAGACCCGATCACGCCAAATCCGGGGCGCTGCCGCTCGACGACATCGCTTATCTGGGGGCGGGGGCGGGGCTCGGGCTCGATGACGTGCTCGCCGTGCGGCCGGACCTCGTGGTGGCACTGACATACGGCGGCGGCCAGGTGTACGGGGTCGAGCCGGAGGTGGCGAAGCATCTGGAGGAGCACGTCCCGGTCGCCGTGATCGACGTGGGGCAGGGTCGCGGGCTCGCCGCCGTGCGGGAGCGGGTGGCGGAGCTCGGGCGCTCACTGGGGGTGGCGGAGGAATCCGCGGCGCTCGGCGAACTGACCCGTGCGGAGCGGGAGTTGGCCGAGACAGCCGAACAGTGCGAAACGGTTCGGGTGTTGGCACTGTCGCCCGGCGGGCCGGACAGCGTGCACCTGGCGCGGCCCGGGAAGTGGCCCGACCTGAGCGCACTGACGGGCCTCGGGGTCCGCACGGTGGAACCGCCCGAGGGGCCCGGGGCCAACTGGCACACCGGCACCTGGGCCGACGCGGCCGAACTGGCGCCGGATGTGGTGCTGGTGGACGCGCGGGCCAACGCGGCGCCGCCGGAGCGGTACGCGGGGGACGCGCAGTGGGCGGCCGTGGCCGAGCGGGCCGTCGTGCTGCCGTGGAACCCGGAGATCCCGGCCAGCGCGGCCGCGCACGCGGCGTTCTTCGACGGGGTGGCGGAGGCGTTGCGGCAGCGCGGGGGCTCGCGCTGAGCCCCTCGGTGACGGCCGGGCCCCTCCCCCTCTGACTCGCCTTTGACCCGTTCGGGGAGCGGCGGACGTCATGGCGCGAGACTGGCGCCCGATTTACGCGGATAATCCCATATTCGGAGTTATCGTCGCCGCGTGATCAGCCCCCTCCGTCGCACCGCACTGACCTGCGCCCTCGGCGCCCTCGCCCTCGGCGCCGCCGCCTGTTCCGGCGGCGCCGAACCCCCGCACCCGGAGCGGACCGGCCCGCCCGCCGCGAGCCGCTCGGCCGCGGCGCCGACCGGGCCGCCGACTCTCGCCCCGGGCCCCGCGGGGCTCACGCCTGTCTTCAAGAGCGCCCTGAAGCCGAAGGAGCGCACGGTCGCGCTCACCTTCGACGCCGACATGACCGCGGACCAGGGCCCGCGCGCCGCCTCGGGCGAGCACTTCGACAACCCCCGGCTCATCGCCACACTGCGCAGGCTGAAAGTCCCCTCCACCGTCTTCATGACCGGCCGCTGGGCCGAGCAGTACCCGGCACAGGCCAAGGACATCGGCGGCGACCCTCTCTTCGAGGTCGCCAACCACTCGTACAGCCACTACGCCTTCACCGCCGACTGCTACGGCCTGCCCACCGTGCCGGCCGGCCGGATGCGCGCGGACGTCGAGCGGGCGTTCACGGCGTTCCACAGGGCGGGGGTCGCCCACGTCGTGCCGTACTTCCGCTTCCCCGGCGGCTGCTACGACAAGCAGGCGCTGCGGGCCCTCACCCCCGCCGGTGTCACCGCCGTGCAGTGGGACGTGGTGAGCGGCGACGCGTTCGCGACGGACGCGGACGCGGTGACACGACAGGTGCTCGACGGAGTGCGGCCGGGGTCGGTCGTCGTCATGCACTGCACCCGCAGCGCGGCACCGACGACGGAGCGGGTGGTGCGGGCCGTGGTGCCGGCGCTGCGCGCGAAGGGCTACCGGTTCGTCCGGGTCTCCGGGCTGCTCGGGGCCCGGAAGGCGTGACCGTACGCTGAGAGGCATGACGGACAACGCTGAGGACATCCAGGTCGCCGAGTGCGTGCTGTGCCGGAGGCCCACCGCGTACCCGGAGTCCACCAAGGGCGTGACGCTGTGCCCGGTGTGCGAGTGGCAGGAGGCACAGCGCACGGCGTGTTCCGGCTAGGGCTCTTCAAACTCCCCTCTGCCCGGCGACGAGGGGAGTTTGAAGACAGGCCTTAAGGCCAATGCCGTTGCGTTACGGGCGATCTTGCCCTTCGTCGCCCCAGGCTCATGAACCGCCGTGACACGGTGGACTCCTGCGGTTCTTGAGAGTGTCACCAGGATGCGCGCCGCGCCTGCGCTCGGGGGTGCACGCACCAAGATCGCGGCTAAGGCAACGGCATTGGCCTTAAGGCCTCACCCGGAGCCGCTCAGCGGCGGGACGACAGGGCGCAGGCCGCCGTCGCGCAGGCGGCGGCCAGGACGGCGGCCGCTGCCAGTGGAAGCAGCGGGGCCGGGATCCGGCCCTCCCGCGAGCCCGTGATCAGGTCCGTCACCGCCCAGCGCGCCGGGGAGCCGGGCGTGACCAGGGCGAACAGCGCGCAGAGCAGCATGCCGGCCACGCCGAGCCCCGTGCCACGCACCACCGGCCAGGCCGTGACGGCGCCCGCCGCGGCGCCGGCCAGGGCGCACACCAGCATGGCGAGCAGGCCGGCGCCGGCCGCGGGGAGCACCGGCACCTCGACCTTGTGGTCGGTGCTCGCGCCGTCGCTGATGAGCGCCACGAAGACCGTCGCCGCCAGGAAGGCCGTGACCAGACTCGTCAGGTGCGCGCGCCAGGGCGCGGTCGCCGCCGCGGTGCAACTGCGGGCGGCAGGCGGCTCGTTGGAGACACAGATCCGCACCAGCCAGGCACTCACGGGCAGCAGGGCCGCGGCTGCGTATCCGAGGGAGTCGAGCACCGGCTGCCCCGCCTGCACCCCGATGCCGAGGAACGCCGCGTACAGCACGACCGGCGCGACCCAGCGCTGTGAGCGCAGCAGCAGGGCCGACTGGTAGGTGAGCAGGGCGGTGGTCATCGGCCCTCCGCAGGTGCGGGCTCGGCGTGGACGGCGACGACGTGCCAGGGCGGCCGCGCGTTCAGCAGCGCACGAAGGACGATGTCGGAGTGGGTGGCGGGCACGGTGACGCGTACCGTGCGGGCGTCGAGACGGGTCAGGCTGTGCGGGTGGGGAAGGTCGGGGTCGTGGGCCGACCCCGTGGCGGTGACGACGACTGCCTGCTGAACTTCCACTGACGCTTCATCAGGCCGGTTTGCCCTACTGAGACTTGAGCCTTGAATCAGGTACGTGGCATCGGGTGCGTCCGCGAGGCGGGCCGGGTCGTGGTCGACGAAGAGTACGGCGCCGCCGGCGGCGGTGCGCTCGGCGACGGCCCGGTCCAGTTCGCCGCGGGCGGCTGCGTCGAGCCCGGTCCACGCCTCGTCGAGGACGAGCAACTCCGGTGCGGCGAGAAGGGCTTGGGCGACCGCGACCTTCTGGCTGCTGCCCTTGGACAGCTCGGCCAGCGGGGTACGCGCGTATCCGGCGGCGCCGAACCGCTCCAGCCACTCCCCCGCGCTCCGCTCGGCCGCCGCGCGCACGAGACCGTGGACGCGGCCCAGATGCGTGAGATAGCCGAGCGCGGTGAACGGCAGGGCGGCCGGGAAGCGTTCGGGGACGTAAGCGGTGCGCGGGCGGCCGACGACCCGGCCCTCGCTGGGCGCGTCGATCCCGGCGACGAGCCTGAGCAGCGTCGACTTGCCGGTGCCATTGGCTCCCTGCACCCGGACGAGGGTGCCCGCGGGCACGTCGAGGTCGACGCCGCGCAGCACCCAGGGCCCGCGCAGACCGTAGCGGCGGCCGACGTTGCGAAGAGCGAGGTGTCCTGCGGGCGGATCGGGGCGCATGCGGTCATGTTCCCGTACGCGTGCGGCGCACGGGACGGGGGGTGCGCCGGGCTGCTGGCAGACTGGAAGGCGTGACCAGCGACGACACCAGCAACGACACCAGTACGCCCGAGGCCTCCGACAGCCCGTTCCGCGACGAGCGCACCGCGCGCGACGAGGCCCCGCAGTTCGTGCTGCCGCTCGTGGTGCGCATCGAGCGCGCCGCCCCACCGGCCCGCACGGACGCCTTGGAGACGGCGGCGCGCGCGGTGCTGGTGATCCTCGCCGACGAGCGTTCCCTCGGCGACGGCGAGTGGGCCGCGGTGATGCGGGACTGGCAGGACGCCCGGATCCGCAAGGTGGTGCGGCGGGCGCGGGGCGCGGAGTGGCGCCGCGCGGAGACCCTCGACGGCATCACGGTCACCGGTCACGGCGGCGCGGAGGTGCGGGTCTTCCCGCCGGTCCCGCTCGACGGCTGGCCCAAGGACCTGGCGAAGCTCCAGGTCTCCGGCACGGACCTCGACGACCCCGAGCCGCCGCCCGCCCCGGATCCCGCCGCACCGGTGCTGTGGCTCAACCCCGACCTGGACATGACGGCGGGCAAGGCCATGGCGCAGGCCGGCCACGGGGCCCAGCTGGCGTGGTGGGAGCTGTCCGACGCCGAGCGCAAGGAGTGGCGGGAGGCGGGCTTCCCGCTGTCGGTGCGCACGGCCGACCGGTCCCGCTGGGAGCCGCTGACGCGGGCGGGGCTGCCGGTGGTGCGGGACGCCGGGTTCACGGAGATCGCGCCGGGGTCGTGCACGGTGGTGGCGGAGGGGGCCCGCGCGGGCGGACTGCTGTCGGGGCTCGGCCGGGGGTGAGGCGCCTGAGCGCCGGACCGCGGGAGCCCGGCGGCAGCACCGTCCGTCCCGCCAGACACTCGGTCATCCGGCGTCGGCGGGGCCCGGCACGCGAGTCCGAAATATTAGGGTTCGTACCCTGGCGACCCGGCGCACGGCGGCCTAGCATCAACCCGTCCGCGTATTCACACTCGGACGGGTCGGCTCCGGCACCTCGGAAGCCGCACGTTTCACCCCCCAGACCCCGGGTCCGCACAGCACCCCATGCGGCCGGGTCGTTCACGCCGACGCTCGCCCCGGCCTCGTCCTCCGAACCCCAGCGGGGCGAACTCCCGCACGCCTCCGGGGCGGTGAGGACGGTGAGCACGTGAACCGCGAAGGGGGAGACGCGTACTCCCGTGCTCACAGGCCGCCGCCGATGCCGGCTCAGCCACCGGCGGCGGCCACCCCCGACAGCCGGGCGGGAAACCTCAAATGTTGCTCTGAACGTCCTGCCTCCTGGGTTCGTCCGGCTCCGCCGGGGCGATGACAACAGCACGCCGCGGCACATCGGCACGGCAGAGGAGGGGGACGGTCATGCAGCATCTGGCACAGCTGGGCACCGGGATCGGCTGGCGGCCCGAGATCGCCGGCGTCGTCGAGGCCATGCCCGGTATCGACTGGGTCGAGGCCGTCGCCGAGAACCTCTGCCCCGGCCATCTGCCCGACTCCCTGCTGCGGCTCCGCGAGCGCGGCGTCACCGTCGTGCCGCACGGCGTCTCGCTCGGCCTCGGCGGGGCGGAGCGTCCGGACGAGCACCGGCTCGCGGACCTCGCCGCGCGCGCCGAGGCGCTGGGTTCGCCGCTGGTCACCGAGCACATCGCGTTCGTACGGGCGGGCGGTGAGCGCACGGCGTCGCCGCTCCTGGAGGCGGGGCATCTGCTGCCGGTGCCGCGCACCCGCGACGCGCTCGACGTGCTGTGCGAGAACGTCCGGATCGCGCGGGACGCGCTGCCCGTGCCGCTGGCCGTGGAGAACATCGCGGCGCTGTTCGGCTGGCCGGGCGAGGAGATGTCCGAGGGACAGTTCCTGTACGAACTCGTGGAGCGCACCGGCGTCCGGCTGCTGATCGACGTGGCGAATCTGCACACCAACCACGTGAACCGCGGCGAGGACCCGGCCAAGGCGCTGGACGAACTGCCGGTCGAGGCCATCGCGTACGTCCACGTCGCGGGCGGCTTCGAGCGGGACGGCGTCTGGCACGACAGCCACGCCCACCCGGTGCCGCGGCCCGTCCTCGACATCCTGGCCGAGCTGGCCTCGCGGGTGACGCCGCCGGGCGTCCTGCTGGAGCGGGACGAGGACTTCCCCGACGACGAGCGGGAGTTGGAGCGGGAGGTGGCGACGATCCGGGAGACCGTGGCGGCCGCCACCCCACCCGCCGCTCGCCCCGCCGTGCCGACAACGCACGTGCACGACAAGCCTGTTGAGGAGCCGGTGCGCGGCCGGGTCGCGCTGGCCCAGACCGCCCTGCTCTCCTCCCTCGTGGCGGGCGCCCCCGTCCCGGAGGGCTTCGACCACGCGCGGCTCGCCGTGCAGAGCCGGGCGCTGGCGGGCAAGCGGGCCGACGTCGTCGCCAAGGTGGCGCCCGAACTGCCGGAGATCCTGGGCGGGAGCGCGTACCGCACGGCGTTCCTGGAGTACGCGCAGCGGCGGCCCATGACCGGGGGCTACCGGCGCGACGCGCTCGATTTCGCCGAGGATCTGCTGATCGGGCAGCGCGTCCACGAGCCGGCCGCCCGCAAGCGGCTGACCGGCTGGTGGCTGGAGCGTTCGGGTCCCGCGCCGCTGGCCGGGCGCCCGGTGGCGCGTGCGCTGCGGGCGGCACGGTTCGCGCTGCGCCGGGGCTGAGACCTCGCCCCGGCCCGTACTGTCCTGTGCGGGGCGCGCGGGCCGCACAACCCCCGTGCCCGATACGGCCGTTGGCGTAGTCGCGGCTGATGCCCGGCACTCCGTGCCCAGGGCGCACTAGCGTGCGGTGCCGCACCAGGAGGCACCATGCGACTGCTCTCGCCCACAGAATCGTCCGGCGGTATCCGCGTCAACGGCACCGTGCTCATCATCACGGGGCTCGTGGCGACGCTCGCCGCGCTCGTGTTCCCGGTCTGGTCGTACGCCGACCGCTCGGGCACCGGCCTGGACACGCTCAACACCCAGACCGTGCCGACCAGATTCGGCCCGCTCTCCGCCACCGACCGCGTCTTCATCACGAAGGTCCGGCTGGCCGGGCTGTGGGAGATGCCCGCGGGCCAGCAGGCCGAGGAGCGCGCGCCCAGCAAGGCCGTCGAGACGGCGGGCGAGCATCTCGTCGAGGGGCATACGTTCCTGGACGCCCGGGTGCGCGAGGTCGCGGCCCAGCTGAACCTGGAGCTGCCGAACCAGCCGAATCCCCAACAGCAGGGATGGCTGCGGACGTTGACCGCAGCGAAGGGCGACGGCTACCAGCGCGAGTTCGCCAACGTCCTGCGCCGCGCGCACGGCCAGGTGTTCTCGCTGGTGGCCCAGGTGCGCGCCTCGACCCGCAACTCGCTCGTGCGGGACCTCGCGGACGACGCCAACACCACCGTCCTCGACCACATCAAGATCCTGGAGGCCACCGGTCTCGTCGACTTCGACGCGCTGGCACGGAACGCGGCCACGGCGAGCCCGCCGCCGCAGACCCGCTCCCCCGCCCCGCCGGGGCCGACCACGTCCCCGGACCCGGCGACACCGGTCACGCCGACGCCGACGCTCACCCTGCCGCCCGCGGCGTCCCGCCCCCGGACGTGAACATCACCCGGGCGGCGCATCGGAGTCTTTGATCCGACACGGCGGTCAGGTGCTTTACATCCTCAACGACCGCCCCAAGTATCCCTTTTACTTATGCTTTTTAGCTTTCGGCCGCGGGCCGCAAGGGCTCGGGAGCACGACGAAAGGGATGCATCCAAGCGATGAGAGCAGCATCCGCCCTCTACGCCGCCGCGGGATCGCTGGTCCTGTCGGCCCTCGTGAGCGCCCCGGCCGGCAGCGCGAGCGCCGACCCCGTCGCGCCCGGATCCCCGCAGACGCTGGGCACCGCCGTCGCCGCGCAGCGCGCCGCCGCCACCGGCCTCCGTTTCAAGAGCTGCCCCGCCGCGGAGGACCTGCCCGCCCCGGTCACCTGCGCCACCGTGTCCGTACCGCTGGACTACACGCGCCCGCGCGGCAAGCAGATCAAGCTGACCGTCAGCCGCGTCAAGACGACCGGCAAGCAGGGCAGACAGAAGGTCGCCCGGCAGGGCGCGCTCGTCTTCAACCCCGGCGGGCCCGGCGGCAACGGCATGTACTTCCCGCTGGTCGGCGCGATGCCCGAGTGGAAGCGCCTCGGCGCCGCGTACGACCTCGTGGGGTACGCGCCGCGCGGTGTGGGCCGCTCCGCGCCGCTGTCCTGCAAGGACCCGAAGCGGCTCGCTAAGGGCCCCACGCAGGCGCCGACGCACCCCTCGGAGTCGTACAAGAAGGAGCGGATCGCGCGGGCGCAGGCGTACGCGCGCGGCTGCGCGGAGAGGAACCCGGACCTGCGCCACTACACGACCCTGAACAACGTCCGGGACCTGGACGTGCTGCGGGCCGCGCTCGGCGAGAAGCGGCTGACGTACATGGGCGGCTCGTACGGGACGTACATCGGAGCCGTCTACGCACAGCTGTTCCCCTCGCACGTGCGGCGGATCGTCTTCGACTCGGCGGTCGACCCGGACCCGAGCCGGATCTGGTACTCCAGCAACCTGGAGCAGTCGGCCGCGTTCGAGCTCCGCTGGGCCGACTTCCGGACCTGGGTCGCCAAGCACGACGACACGTACCACCTGGGCATGACGCCCGACGAGGTGATGACGTCCTACGAGAAGGTGCGGGCCGAGCTGGCGCACAGGCCGGCCGGCGGCAAGGTCGGCCCCGGGGAGCTGCAGTCCGCGTACCTCCAGACCGGGTACTACGACGACTACTGGCCGATGCGGGCCGCGGCCCTCTCCGCGTACGTGAAGGGCGACCCGAAGCCGCTGATCGACCAGGCGGCGCCGAGCCCGCGGGCCTCCGTCGAGAACGAGAACAGCAGCGCGGTGTACACCGCGATCGAGTGCAACGACGCTCCCTGGCCGACGGACTTCGGCACCTGGGACCGCGACAGCACGGAGCTCGCCCGCACCGCGCCGTTCGAGACGTGGGACAACACGTGGACGAACCTGCCGTGCGCGTACTGGACCACGCCGCGCCAGGAGCCGGTCGACGTGCGGACCGCGCCCGGCGCGCTGCCGCCCACGCTGATCCTGGCCGCCGAGCGGGACGCGGCGACGCCGTACGCGGGAGCGCGGGAGCTGAACCGGCGGATCGCCGGGTCGGTGCTCGTCACCGAACGGGGCGCGGGGACGCACGGGGTCGCCGGGGGCGCCAACGCGTGCATGAACGGGCACCTGGACGCGTACCTGCTGGACGGAGTGGTGCCGGAGCGGCGCGCCGCGGCTTGTGCTCCGCATCCTGAACCGGCGCCGCTCGGCAACTGAGCCCCTCCGGCGATCGAGGAGCGGGGTCCGGGCAGAGCCCCGTGACGCCCGCTCCAGAGGGCCGTGCGATCTAGGCGAGCCCCGCCACCAGGTCGGCCACGCTCTTGCGGCGGCCCGTGTAGAACGGGACCTCTTCGCGCACGTGACGGCGGGCCTCGGAGGCGCGCAGGTGACGCATCAGGTCGACGATGCGGTACAGCTCGTCGGCCTCGAAGGCGAGGATCCACTCGTAGTCGCCGAGCGAGAACGAGGCGACGGTGTTGGCGCGCACGTCCGCGAAGCCGCGGGCCATCTTGCCGTGGTCGGCGAGCATCTTGCGGCGCTCGTCGTCGGGCAGCAGGTACCAGTCGTAGGAGCGCACGAAGGGGTAGACCGAGACGTAGTCGCGCGGCGTCTCGTCGGCCAGGAACGCCGGGATGTGCGAACGGTTGAACTCGGCGGGGCGGTGCAGCGCCATGTTCGACCACACCGGCTCGAGGGCGCGGCCCAGCTTCGTACGGCGGAAGAGGTTGTACGCCTCCTGCAGCTCGTCGGAGGTCTCGGCGTGCCACCAGATCATGAGGTCGGCGTCGGCGCGCAGCCCGGACACGTCGTACGTGCCCCGGACCGTCACGTCCTTCGCGGCGAGCTTGTCGAACAGCTCCTGGACCTCGTCCGCGAAGCCCTCGCGGTCCTCGGGGAGTACGTCCTTCAGCTTGAAGACCGACCAGAGTGTGTAGCGGATGGCCTCGTTGAGGTCCTTCGCCAGCTTGCCCTTGTTCGGGATCCGCGCGGGGTCAGTGGTAGGGGTGTCGTCGCTCATGTCCCTATTCTCCTGCGCCCCCGTGCAGGCTCTGCACCGGGTTCGCCTTCAGCTCCTCGCGGGCGCCGGTGGAGCCGCGCAGCTCGTCGACGGCCGCGTACGCGCCCGCGATGCACGCGGGGATGCCGACGCCGTCGTACGCGGCTCCGCACACGGCGAGGCCCTGGAGCTGCCCGATGTGCGCACGGACCCGGGCCACGCGGGCCGCGTGGCCGACGGGGTACTGGGGCAGGCCGTCCTGCCAGCGCGTGACGTGGGCCGCGACGGGGGCCGCCGTCAGGCCGGTGGCCGCGCGCAGGTCGTGGCGTGAGGCGGCGACGAGGTCGGCGTCGTCGCGGTCGAGGTCCTTCTCGTCGCCGTAGCGGCCGACCGAGGTGCGTACGACGAAGAGGTCCGGGTTCTCGGCGCCGATCCAGCCCCACTTCTGCGAGGCGAAGGTGGCGGCCTTGATGGTGTGGCCGTCGACGGGCGGGACCAGGAAGCCGCTGCCCTCGGGGAAGCGGGTCTCGCTCCGGCGGAACGCCATCGTGGTCAGGGCCATCGAGGCGTACTCGATGCCGCGCAGCTCCTGGGAGGCCATGGGGGACGCGGTGCGCAGCAGGCTCGCCGCCGCGGGAGCGGGGAGCGCGATGATCACCTGGTCCGCTTCGAACGTGCGGCCCTGTTCGGTGACCACGCGCCAGCGGAGCCCGCGCCGCGTGGTGCCGCGCTCGCCCTTCGTGGCCGGGCGCGTGCCGCGGCGGAGCCGCTGGTCGACGCTGCTGCCGTGGGCCCGCAGGGATGTCACCCGCACCCCCGTCAGGATCTCGGCGCCCTTCTTGCGCACGTCGTCCGCGACCGCGTCCGGCAGGGTGCCGACGCCGCCCTCGATGCCCATGAACACCGGGCCCGTCTGCGGGTTTTCGGCGGTGCGGGCCTGGATCGCGCGTACGGCCGCCGTCAGGGACGGGTGGCGGCGGGCCTCCTCGAAGAGGTTGGGTACCGCGCTGCGCATCGAGATGCGGTAGGCGTCGCCGGCGTAGACCCCGCCGAGGAGCGGTTCGACGAGACGGTCGACGACCTCGCGGCCGAGGCGGGCGGCGACGTACTCGCCGACGGCGACGTCGTCGCCGAGTTCCGCGGGGGGCAGGTCGGCGTCCTGCTCGATGCGGCGCAGCCCCTCTTCGGAGAGGACACCGGCGAGCGCCTCGGCGCTGCCGGGGACACCCATCACGTGGCCCTTGGGCATGGGGCGCAGGGTGTCGCGGGTCCAGATCGAGGCAGTCGCCGTGGAGGGCGGCTGCAGCCGGTCCGCCAGGCCGACCTCGCGGGCCAGGCCCACCGCTTCGGGGCGGCGCGCCAGCATCGACTCGGCGCCGAGGTCGACGCGCGCGCCGGCGATCTCGCCCGCGCGCAGCTTGCCGCCGAGCCGGGGGGACGCCTCCAGGACGGTCACCTCGACCGGGTCGTCCGCGCTGGAGTCGTCGAGCAGTCTGTGCGCTGCCGCGAGGCCCGCGATGCCGCCGCCGATGACGAGGACCTTCCGGTCCCGTCCCGTTCCCGTACCCGTACCTGTGTCCGTTTCGCGCATGCCCCCACTCTCTCAGAACGCCGCCGTCGCCTCTGCCGAGTCCGGACCGTGACCGGTTCGGGACCCCTCGGCAACCACCGGACGGCCCAGTCGCGCGTCGAAGGAGGCGTCCGATGACCGTCACCGTCCCCCGGGGGTACGACGATGAACACGTCCTGTACGACACGTACGCGGCCACGGCCGCGGCCCGCGCGGGCCCTGGCCGCGCTGCTGCTCATGGCGGCGCTCGCGCTCGCGGGCTGCTCGGGCGCGGGCGACAGCGGGGACAGTGGGGACGGTGACAAGCGCGCCGCGGACATCAAGGCCGGGCCGGACGCGGGCGGGGCCGCCGCCGACGGCCGGAGCGGCGGCGAGGCGTCGAGCGCCAAGAAGCCGCCCAAGCTCACGGGCGTCCACATCATCCGCACGGCCGCCCTGTCCGTGCGGGTCAAGGACGTGCCGGACGCGCTGGACAGGGCGCGCACGGTGACCGAGGACGCGGGCGGCATCGTCGGCAGCGAGACGACGGACCGGGACGGCGACGGCCGCGAGCGGTCGCGCGTCACGCTGCGCGTGCCGCAGGATGCGTACGAGGACGTGCTCGACCAACTTGCGGGCTCAGGGCGCCTGTTGGAGCGGAACATCACCGCCAAGGACGTCACTGATCAGGTCGTCGACGTGGACAGCCGCATCGCGACGCAGCGCGCGAGCGTGGCACGGGTACGTGAACTCATGGACCGCGCGACGAAGTTGAGCGATGTGGTCACGTTGGAAGGGGAGTTGAGCAACCGTCAGTCGGAGCTGGAGTCGCTGCTCGCGCGGCAGTCGTCGCTGAAGGACCGGACGACGCTCGCGACGATCACCCTGAAATTGTCCGAAACCCCTGCGAAGTCCGGGAGCGACGACGACGATCCCGGGTTCCTCGACGCCCTCTCGGGTGGCTGGGCCGCCTTCGTGACAGCGCTCGAGTGGGTGGCGATGGCGCTCGCCGCGGTACTGCCGTTCGCCGCGGTCGCGGGGCTCTTCGTCTTCCTGTGGCTGCGGTTCGTACGACCCCGGCGGCCTCGGCGCGCCGACGGGCAGGACCGTCCCGGGCAGCCGACGTAGCGTACAGCGCATGAGCACTGAGAACTCCGCGCGTGAGCGGCTGGTCATCATCGGCGGCGACGCGGCGGGCATGTCCGCCGCGTCGCAGGCGCGCCGGCTGCGCGGCCCCGACGAGCTGGAGATCGTGGCCTTCGAGCGGGGGGACTTCACCTCGTTCTCGGCATGCGGCATCCCGTACTGGGTCGGCGGCCAGGTCGAGGAGCGGGACGCACTGGTCGCGCGCTCGCCCGAGGAGCACCGGGCGCGCGACATCGACCTGCGGATGCGTACCGAGATCGTGGAGATCGACGCCGGGAAGCGGCGGGTGCGGGCGCGTGACCTCGACGGCGGGACCGAGTCCTGGGTCGGCTACGACAAGCTCGTGATCGCGACGGGGGCGCGCCCGGTCCGGCCCGAGCTGCCCGGGATGGACGCGGCGGGGGTGCACGGGGTGCAGACGCTCGGCGACGGGCAGGCGCTGCTCGACACCCTGCGGGCGACCGAGGGGCGCAAGGCGGTCGTGGTGGGCGCCGGTTACATCGGCGTGGAGATGGCCGAGGCGCTGATCCACCGCGGGTACGAGGTGACGGTCGTCAACCGCGGGGCCGAGCCGATGTCGACGCTCGATCCGGACATGGGGCGCCTGGTGCACGAGGCCATGACGGGCATGGGCATCACCATGGTCGACGACGCCGAGGTCACGAAGATCCGCACCGGGGACGACGGCCGGGTGCGGGCCGTGGCGACCCAGGACGCCGAATACCCGGCGGACGTCGTGGTGTTGGGCATCGGCGTGCGGCCGGAGACGTCGCTCGCCCGGGACGCGGGCCTGCCCCTCGGGGAACACGGCGGTCTGCTCACGGATCTGGCGATGCGGGTGCGCGGCCACGAGGACATCTGGGCGGGCGGCGACTGCGTCGAGGTCCTCGACCTGGTGGCGGGGCGCGAGCGGCACATCGCGCTCGGCACGCACGCGAACAAGCACGGGCAGGTCATCGGGTCGAACGTGGGCGGGGGTTACGCGACCTTCCCCGGGGTCGTGGGGACCGCGGTGAGCAAGGTGTGCGAGCTGGAGATCGCGCGCACGGGGCTGCGCGAGAAGGACGCGCGTCGTGCCGGGCTGCGATTCGTGACGGTGACCATCGAGTCGACGAGCCGGGCGGGCTACTACCCGGGCGCGGCGCTCATGACGGTGAAGATGCTCGCCGAGCGGCGCACCGGAAAGCTGCTCGGGGTGCAGATCGTGGGGCGCGAGGGCGCCGCGAAGCGGGTCGACGTGGCGGCGGTCGCGCTGACCGCGGGGATGACGGTGGAGCAGATGACGGCGCTCGACCTGGGGTACGCCCCGCCGTTCTCCCCGGTGTGGGATCCGGTGCTGGTGGCGGCGCGCAAGGCGGTGGCGGCGGTCCGCGCGGCCGGATGAGCGCGCGGGAGAGCGTACGAACACGCACGCAGAGAGCGCTTGCGCGGCGCGGAAACGCCTGATCGGCCAACCCGCCCTGGGGAACCCCTCGTTCAGGCGCACCTCCGCGCCCCTGAACCCCACCCGTCTCACTGCTTACGAGCTGTCGGAAGCTTTCCGCCACGTTTCACAGAATCCGCGCACAGCCCGTGAGCGGGACGCACTATGTGACGCGTCAGGGCGGCACGGCCACGCACCACGAAACAGGGCCGCGCCGCTGGGGGGCGGGCACACGACGGTGGGGAGCCGTCGCGTGCCCGACGGGAGGGGACCACGACCACATGAATCGCTCCGCCAGAGCGGCGCCGCACGGCGAGCGGGTGACGCCGAACCTGCCGAGCGGGTGATCCCGCGTCACCGCCCGATCCGTGGCGAACGAACGCGGAGTGCCGCGATGCCCGCGATGCCGTTTCCCTCACGTTCGCTGCCGGCCGTCGCCGTCCGTCGCCTGGACAGTCCCACCGCTCACGCCTGATCACATCGCACGCCGGGCCCGGACCTCGCCCACACCCGCACCACCACCAGTCCGATTCCCGGGAGCACCCATGACAACGGCACCTCTTGTCGACCACGGCCGGGCCCGCGCCGAATCCACCACGCACCGTTCCCTGTTCCCGAAGGGGGCGTGAGCGGGTCGTGCGCATTCTCGTTCTCGGCGCCAACGGATACCTGGGCGGGCACATCGCCGAACGGCTGCGCGGCCTGCCGGGCGTGCGGCTGCTCACCGGTGGCCGCCACCCCGACGACGACCTGCGCTTCGATCTGGCGACGGTCCAGCCGGGCGCCCTCGCGGGCCTGATCGAACTCGCCGCGCCCGACGCCGTCGTCAACTGCGTCGGAGCTGTCGGCGGCAGCGCCCTGACCCTCGTCGAGGCCAACTCCCGTGGCCCGGCCGTCCTGTGTGAAGCGCTGCACAGCACGGCGCCGACCGCACGCCTGGTCCATCTCGGCTCCGCCGCCGAGTACGGGCCGACGATCCTCGGCGAGCAGACCGCGGAGGACACCCCGGCCCGGCCCGTCTCCGCGTACGGCGCGAGCAAGCTCGCCGGCACCCTCGCGGTCACCGGTTCCGGGCTCGACGCGGTCGTGCTGCGCGTGACCGACCCGGTCGGTCCCGGCGCGCCCAGCGCGGGCCTGCCGGGCCGTCTCACCGCCGAACTCCGGGCCGCCACGCACCTCGACCCGGCCGGTACGGTCCAGGTCGGCGACCTGTCGGCGCACCGCGACTTCGTCGACGTACGCGATGTGGCGACCGCGGCCGCCCTGGCCCTCACCGCGCCGCGCCCGCTGCCCCCGCTGCTGAACATCGGCAGCGGCCACGCCGTCCCGATGCGCGACCTGGTGCACGGCCTGGTGCGCGCGTCCGGGTTCCGCGGCAAGGTCGTGGAGAATCTCGGCGCGGTCGGCCGCTCCACGGAGGTGCCCTGGCAGTGCGCCCGGATCACCGCCGCGCGGCGGGAGCTGGGCTGGCGGCCCGGACACACCCTGCACGCCTCGCTGGCCGCGCTGTGGTCGGCGGACGGCATTCCGGCCCCGGAACTGCGATGACGTCCGGGGCCGAGGACAGCGGCTGAGGCGGGCTCGCCGAGTCAGCGCGCGGTCTGCGTGTGGACGTACTCGACGAGGCGGGTCAGCGCGTCCGGGTCGGTGTTCGGCGGCACGCCGTGCCCGAGGTTGAAGACGTGGCCCTCCAGGCCGGCGGCCGCGTCGAGCACCTCGCGGGCCTTCCGCTCCACGGCCTCGGGCGTGGAGAAGAGGATCGCCGGGTCGAAGTTGCCCTGCAGTGCCTTGCCGGGGCCGACGCGGCGCGCGGCCTCGTCGAGCGGCACCCGCCAGTCGACGCCGACGACGTCCGCGCCTGCCTCGCCCATGAGCCCGAGCAGTTCACCGGTGCCGACACCGAAGTGGATGCGCGGCACACCGTACGACTCGACGGCCTGGAAGACCTTCTGCGAGGCGGGCATGACGGCGCGCTTGTAGTCGGCCGGGGCGAGCGCGCCGACCCAGGAGTCGAAGAGCTGCACGGCGCTCGCGCCCGCCTCGATCTGCACCTTGAGGAAGGCGGAGGTGATCTCGGCGAGGCGGTCCAGCAGGTCGGCCCAGAGCTGCGGGTCGCCGTACATGAGCGCCTTGGTGTGCTCGTGGTTGCGGGACGGGCCGCCCTCGACGAGGTAGCTGGCGAGAGTGAACGGCGCGCCCGCGAAGCCGATGAGCGGCGTCCCGCCGAGCTCGGCGGTCAGCAGCCCCATCGCCTCGGTGACGTACCAGACGTCCTCCGGGGTCAGGTCGCGCAGCTGGTCGAGGTCGGCGCGGGTGCGGATCGGGTTCGCGATGACCGGGCCGACACCGGGCTTGATGTCGAGGTCGATGCCGATGGCCTTGAGCGGCACGACGATGTCGCTGAAGTAGACCGCCGCGTCGACCTTGTGCCGCCGTACCGGCTGCAGCGTGATCTCGGCGACCAGCTCGGGCCGCGTGCACGACTCCAGCATCGGGATGCCTTCGCGCACCTTGTGGTACTCGGGCAGCGAGCGCCCCGCCTGCCGCATGAACCACACCGGCGTGTGCGGCACGGGCTCACGCCTGCACGCCTTGAGGAAGGCGGAATCCTTGACGGCGTCGTTCGTCACTGACGGCTGCTGGCCCGTGGCCTCGGTGTTGGCACTCACACCCGAGAGTCTCGCACGGCCCCGAAGTGTCGGGAGAACGGCATCGGCGCCGGGTGTCCCTACCTGCGCACGGCGCTCGTTCCCCTTAACCTTCCCGGCATGGCTGCGGCTCAGGGACAACGGTCCGACAGCCCGGAAGACTCTGGCGACTCGGACGGGATGAGTGAATCGGTGCGGGAGGGGCAGAACGCTCGGGACATGAACGCTGCACAAGAGGACGACACGGCTCCGTCAACTCCCCAGGCCTTCCGCACGGCGGTCGACGCCCTGCGGGCCGCGCGGCTGCGCCCGGAGATCGAGATCGACCCCACGCGCCCCCCACAGCGCCTGGCTCCCTTTTCCTACGCGCTGGAGGCCACGGTCGTCGACGCCGCGGACGACGAGGCGCTGGCCGACGGGCGGCTCGTGCTGCTGCACGATCCGGCCGGGCACGAGGCGTGGAACGGCACGTTCCGTCTGGTGACGCTGGTGCGCGCGGAACTCGAGGCCGAGATGGCCGCCGATCCGCTGCTCCCCGACGTCTGCTGGTCGTGGCTGACGGGTTCGCTGGCGGCCCGCGGTCTCGATTACGGGGAACCGTCCGGCACGGTCACCCGCGCCAGTTCGCACTATTTCGGCGGGATCGGCGACCGGCCGCCCGCCTCACAGATCGAGATCCGCGCGTCCTGGACGCCGCGCGAGGGCCGGGGCGGCGTGCCCGACACGGCCGCGCATCTCGCCGCGTGGTGCGAGTTGCTGTGTCAGGTCGCGGGTCTGCCGCCGGTGGTGGCGGGTTCGAACGGCCCGGACAGTGGTGTGGTCACGCTGCCGCAGCGCCGGGGCCCCCAGCCCTCCTGACCCCTCCTTCCCGCACCTCCGCCTCACAAGGCTCCACAAGGCTCCACGGGGCCTCTATATAGGGACTGTTTTCGGCCGCGTCGGCGAGTGTCTGACGCGGCCGCTACTCGTTTCGATTCGTTTTGATCTTCGGATGATCGATACTCTGTCCGAATTGCGCGGATTGTTACTCACCAAATCGTGATCTTTCTCTAAAGGCGGGCGGGTTTGCTGCCGAAGACCTCTGTGACCTTGAAAGCACGGTTCGTCCCGCCGCACCCCCCGAGCCGGCTCCGTCCCCACCCCAGGAGGCCTGGTGTCCGTTCTCCTCGAGCAGCCCTCAAGCCTGGTCGCCTACCGCCCGAACAAGCCGACCGCGATGGTGGTCGTGGCCGACCCCCGCGTCCGTTCCACCGTGACCCGCCATCTGTGGGCCCTCGGTGTTCGTGACGTGATCGAGGCCTCGTCCGTCGCGGAGGCTCGTCCCCGCATCGGCAACCCCCGTGACATCTGCGTCGCCGACGTCCACCTCCCCGACGGATCCGGCCTGACGCTCCTCTCCGAAACCCGAGCCGCGGGCTGGCCCAACGGGCTGGCCCTCTCCGCCGCCGACGACATCGGTGCCGTACGCAACGCCCTCGCGGGCGGCGTCAAGGGCTATGTCGTCACCGGCACCCGCACGAACGTAGGACTCCCCAACCGCCCCGGCGCCGCACCGATCGGTTCCGCGGCCGCCCGTATGCACCGCCGCCCCCCGGGCGCCCCGAGCCACCCGGGCGGCTACCGCGAACTGTCCGGACGCGAGGTGGAAGTACTCCGCCTCGTCGCCGAAGGCCAGTCGAACAAGGCCATCGGCGTCTCGATGGGCCTGTCCGCACTGACCGTCAAGAGCCACCTCGCACGGATCGCCCGCAAGCTCGGCACGGGTGACCGGGCCGGAATGGTGGCGGTCGCCCTGCGTACCGGAATCATCCACTGATCCGACTGATCGCCACCTGGCCGGATCTTTCCGGTTTACGTACCTTCAGCGCCCGTCGACGGAACGTTCCGTCGACGGGCGCCGTACGTTCACAGATACTCTTGACAGGTGACCGACGCCCAAGAGACCGCAGCAGACAGTTCACTGCGCACCACCGGAGGCGCCCCTCCGGACGACGTCGAAACGGCGCCGACCCCCCTGCTGGAACCGCGCGAGGGCATTCCGCCGGTGATCGCCGACGAGGCCGCGCTCGCGCAGGTGGTCGCGGCCTTCGCCGCGGGCACCGGACCCGTCGCCGTCGACGCCGAACGCGCCTCCGGTTATCGCTACGGACAGCGCGCCTATCTGGTGCAGCTGCGCCGCGAAGGTGCGGGCAGCGCGCTCATCGACCCCGTCGCCTGTCCCGACCTGTCCGGCTTCGGCGCGGCCATCGAGGACACCGAGTGGGTACTGCACGCCGCCACCCAGGACCTGCCGTGCCTGCGCGAAATAGGCATGGTGCCGTCGGAGCTGTTCGACACCGAGCTGGCCGGCCGGCTCGCCGGGTTCCCGCGCGTGGGACTCGGCGCCATGGTCGAGAACGTGCTGGGCTACGTACTGGAGAAGGGGCACTCCGCGGTCGACTGGTCGACGCGGCCGCTGCCCGAGCCCTGGCTGCGCTACGCGGCCCTCGACGTCGAGCTGCTCGTCGACCTGCGCGATGCCCTGGAGAAGGAGCTCGACCGGCAGGGCAAGCTCGACTGGGCCCACCAGGAGTTCGACGCGATCGCCTCGGCGCCGCCCGCGCCGCCGCGCAAGGACCCGTGGCGGCGGACGTCCGGCATGCACAAGGTGCGCCGGCGCCGGCAGATGGCCGTCGTCCGCGAGTTGTGGACCGCGCGGGACCAGATCGCGCAGCGCCGTGACGTGTCGCCGGGCAAGGTGCTGGGGGACACGGCCATCGTCGAGGCCGCTCTCGCCCTGCCGCCCAACGTGCACGCCCTCTCCGGGCTGCCCGGCTTCGGTCACCGCATGGGCCGCCGTCAGCTGGAGCAGTGGCAGGCCGCCGTGGACCGGGCCAGGGAGCTGCCGGACGCGGAGCTGCCGCAGCCCGGGCAGCAGATCGCCGGGCCGCCGCCGCCCCGGGCCTGGGCGGACAAGGACCCGGCCGCCGCGGCACGGCTGTCCGCGGCGCGCGCCGCGGTCTCGACGCTGGCCGAGGCGCTGAACATGCCGCAGGAGAACCTGATCACGCCGGACACGGTGCGGCGGGTCTGCTGGGAGCCGCCGGCTTCGGTGGACGCGGAGTCGGTGGGGGCGGCGCTCTCCTCGCACGGAGCTCGGCGCTGGCAGGTGGAGCAGGTCACGCCGGTGCTGGTTGCCGCGCTGGCGGCGGGCTGATCGCCGTTGGGGTTGCGCGTCGTCGTCGGCCGCGGGTGCGTCGTGGCCGGTCGCGCGGTTCCCCGCGGCGCTCAAAGGACCCTCCCCCGGCGGTGAACCGCAATGTGACGTTCGCCGCTTGGGGCGAGGGGGCTGGGCAGCATGGTTACCCGCAAGTAGCATGAGGGCATGAGCGCGCGCTCAGCCGCGCGCCGTGGCAGTGCCGTCCCGCATCTTGGAGGAGAGCCATCGTGCCTCGTACCGTCAGGGACGTCGTCTTCGTCGACGGCGTCCGCACCCCGTTCGGCAAGGCGGGCCCGAAGGGCATCTACCACGAGACCCGGGCCGACGACCTCGTCGTGAAGGCCATCCGGGAGCTGCTGCGCCGCAACCCGAACCTGGACCCCGCGAAGATCGACGAGGTCGCCATCGCCGCGACCACGCAGATCGGCGACCAGGGTCTGACCCTCGGCCGCACCGCGGGCATCCTCGCCGGGCTGCCGCAGTCGGTCCCCGGCTACTCCATCGACCGTATGTGCGCCGGTGCGCTCACGGCCGTCACGACCGCCGCGGGCTCCGTCGCCTTCGGCGCGTACGACGCCGTCATCGCGGGCGGTGTCGAGCACATGGGGCGCCACCCGATGGGCGAGGGCGTCGACCCGAACCCGCGGTTCGTCAGCGAGAAGCTGGTCGACGAGTCCGCCCTGTTCATGGGCATGACCGCCGAGAACCTGCACGACCGCTACCCCACCATCACCAAGCAGCGCGCCGACGAGTACGCCGTGCGCTCGCAGGAGAAGGCGGCGAAGGCGTACGCGAACGGCAAGATCCAGCAGGACCTCGTCCCGATCTCGGTGCGCAACACCAACGCCGAGGTGGGCGAGACCGGCTGGGGTCTGGTCACCGCCGACGAGCCGATGCGGCCGGGGACGACCCTGGAGAACCTCGCGGGCCTCAAGACGCCGTTCCGTACGCACGGCCGCGTCACCGCGGGCAACGCGGCCGGTCTGAACGACGGTGCCACCGCCTCCATCATCGCGAGCGAGGACTTCGCCCGCGAGCACGACCTCCCGGTCAAGATGCGCCTCGTGTCGTACGCCTTCGCCGGCGTCGAGCCCGAGGTCATGGGCTACGGCCCGATCCCGGCCACCGAGAAGGCGCTCGCCAAGGCGGGCCTCGGCATCGAGGACATCGACCTCTTCGAGATCAACGAGGCGTTCGCCGTCCAGGTCCTCGCGTTCCTGGAGCACTACGGCATCGCCGACGACGACACGCGCGTCAACCAGTACGGCGGCGCCATCGCGTACGGCCACCCGCTGGCCTCCTCGGGTGTGCGTCTGATGACGCAGCTTGCCCGTCAGTTCGAGGAGCAGCCGGAGGTCCGTTACGGCCTCACCACCATGTGCGTCGGCTTCGGCATGGGCGCCACGGTGATCTGGGAGAACCCGCACCACAAGGACGCCGGAGGCGACAAGTGAGCACCACCACCGCTGAGCTTCTGAAGGGTGCGGCCGAGCTGTTCCCCGGCGAGGTCGTCACCTCCGCGCACGTACGGCACCTCGATCTGCCGTACGGGGCCGGCCGGTTCGCGCTGATCACGCTGGACAACGGCTTCGACCACACCAAGCCGACCACCTTCGGTCCGGGCTCGCTGGCGAACCTGAACGCCGCCATCGACCAGGTCGAGAAGGAGGCGGCCGACGGCGACATCGTCGGCGTCGGGGTCACCGGCAAGCCGTTCATCTTCGCGGTCGGCGCCGACCTCAAGGGCGTCGAGCTGCTGAAGAACCACGACGACGCGCTCGCCATCGGCAAGGGCGGCCACGAGGTCTTCAAGCGCCTCGCGGGCCTGGCCGTGCCGACGTTCGCGTACTACAACGGTGCCGCCATGGGCGGTGGCGTCGAGGTCGGTCTGCACTGCTCGTACCGCACCGTCTCCAAGGCGCTGCCCGCCTTCTCGCTCCCCGAGGTCTTCCTCGGTCTGGTCCCGGGCTGGGGCGGCTGCGCGCTGCTCCCGAACCTGATCGGCGCCGACAAGGCCGTCTCGGTGATCATCGAGAACTCGCTCAACCAGAACAGGCAGCTCAAGGGCAAGCAGGTCTTCGAGCTGGGGATCGCCGACGCCCTCTTCGAGGGTGCCGACTTCCTGGAGCAGTCGCTGATCTGGACCGCGAACGTCCTCAAGGGCGACGTCAAGGTCGAGCGCCCGGACGTCGACCGCGGTGAGGCCTGGGACCAGGCCGTCGCGCGCGGCAAGTCCATCGCCGACGGCAAGGTGCACGGCGCGGCCCCGGCCGCGTACCGCGCGCTGGAGATCATCGCCGCCGCGAAGAGCGGTGACCTCCAGGCCGGGTTCGACGCCGAGGACAAGGCCCTCGCGGACCTCATCATGGGTGGTGAACTGCGCGCCGGGATCTACTCGTTCAACCTGGTGCAGAAGCGCGGCAAGCGTCCCGCCGGTGCCCCGGACAAGAACCTGGCGCGTCCGGTCACGAAGGTCGGCGTCGTGGGTGCGGGCCTGATGGCCTCGCAGCTCGCGCTGCTGTTCCTGCGCCGCCTGGAGGTCCCGGTCGTCCTCACCGACATCGACCAGGAGCGCGTCGACAAGGGTGTGGGCTACGTCCACGCCGAGATCGACAAGCTGCTCGGCAAGGGCCGCGTCAACCAGGACAAGGCCAACCGCCTGAAGGGGCTCGTCTCCGGCGTGCTCGACAAGGCCGAGGGCTTCTCCGACGCCGACTTCATCATCGAGGCCGTCTTCGAGGAGATCGGCGTCAAGCAGCAGGTGTTCGCCGAGGTGGAAGCCGTCGCTCCGGCGCACGCCGTCCTCGCCACCAACACCTCCTCGCTGTCGGTCTCCGAGATGGCGTCGAAGCTGAAGCACCCCGAGCGGGTCGTCGGCTTCCACTTCTTCAACCCCGTCGCGATCCTGCCGCTCCTGGAGATCGTGCGCGGCGAGCAGACGGACGACGCGGCGCTGGCCACGGCGTTCGGCGTCGCCAAGAAGCTGAAGAAGACCGCGGTCCTCGTGAAGGACGCCCCGGCGTTCGTCGTGAACCGCATCCTGACCCGCTTCATGGGCGAGATCCAGAACGTCATCGACGAGGGCACCCCCGTCGAGGTCGCCGAGAAGGCCGTCGAGCCGCTCGGTCTGCCGATGTCGCCGCTGGTGCTCCTCGAACTCGTCGGCCCGGCCATCGGTCTGCACGTCTCGGAGACGCTGAACCGCGCCTTCCCGGAGCGCTTCACGGTCTCCCCGAACCTCGCGGCCGTCGTCAAGGCGGGCAAGCGCGGCTTCTACGTGTACTCCGCCGAGAACGGCTTCAAGCCGGAGCTGGACCCCGAGGTCGCCGCGCTCCTCAAGCAGGGCGATGTCGTCCTGACCGAGGAGCAGGTCCGCGACCGCGTGCTCGACGCCGTCGCCCAGGAGATCGGGCTCATGCTCGACGAGGGTGTCGTCGCCGAGGCCCAGGACATCGACCTGTGCCTGATCACGGGCGCCGGCTGGCCCTTCCACCTGGGCGGCATCACGCCGTACCTGGACCGTGAGGGTGTCTCGGAGCGCGTGACCGGCAAGCGGTTCCTGGCGGCCGGTGTCGCGAGCGTGCCCGCGTAACCGCCCCTGGTGCAACCGGCAGCCGCCCTCACGACGTGGGGGCGGCTGCCGCCGTTCAGTACACCTGCCGCCAGGCCTCCAGGGCCAGCCCCGGCTCGTCCTTGCGGCGCGTCATGTGCATGCGGTCCGGGTTCCCCGGGACGCAGGTCGCCGCCACCACGCGGCCGCTCACGTCCTCCGCCAGGGCGATACGCGCGTCCGGCGGCAGGGCCGGTCCCGACTCCGCCCACCAGGCGCCGGCCGACTCCAGCTCCGTCGGGTACGCGGCGAAGGCGACGCGGCCACTGTGGGCCCGCTGGGCGAGCAGGGTGCAGTCCACGCCGTCCAACGAGCAGCGGATCGCCGCCACGGCGCCGGGACCGGCCGCCTCCATGAAGCGCTCCGGGGCGTCGTCGCCGCGCCAGGCGCACAGGCCGCCGTCCTCGTCCGTGAAGAAGAGGGTGACGTGCTCGGGGGACGTGGCCAGGGCGCGCAGGGTGTCCGGGCGCACCTGTGCCGGCTGCGGTTTCTCGTCCTGCACCGGCGTCCCACCGGGCTTCTCCTGGCGCCAGCGGAGAATACCGTCCGCGCTCGCCGCGTACAGGGTGACGAGGCCCGACTCGCCTGTCACCGCGGCGAGTTCACCGCGTGTGCCCTTGCCCTTGAGGTCGCGCCAGGGGCCCCAGCCGCCCTTCTCCAGCTGGGCGCGCATGCTGACGCCGCCGCCCTTGTTGCGGACGAAGACGTGGGCGCGGCCCTGCGCGTCGACGGCCACCGCGGGCGGGCCCGTGCGGTCGCCCTTCTTGTTCGGGTGACCGATGGGGGTCCAGTCGAGCGCGGCGAGGTGCGGCTGGAAGTGGGTCGAGTGGACCAGCCCCGATTCGCCCGGAACCGTGGGGCGCCAGGACGCCAAGTGGGTGTAGCCTCCGGGCCCTTGGGCCAGGGCGAGGACCGTGTACAGGCGCTGGTCGCCGCCCACGGTGCGCGGCTCGCTCCAGGCGCCGCCGGGCGTGCGCTCGGTGCGGCAGATGACCGCGTCGCCGTCAGGGGTGTACGCGTAGGCGCAGAGTCTGCCGTCGCGTGCGCGTCTCAGCCAGTCGCCGTTCACCGTTCCACCTTAAATGGGGGCGGGTCATGCCCATGTCCCGCCCCCGGCGGTCACAGGCGTTTGGCGCTGCGGAACAGCCCGGCGTAGAAGCCGTTGCCGTCGATCCGCGAGGTGCCGCCCTTGTCGCCCATGGTGGGGCCGTTGACCTCTTTGCGGCTGGAGATGAAGACGCGGTGCCCGTCGCCGTCGAGGCCCAGGTACAGGGCGACGTGGTCCAGGTGGTTGCCCGTGCGGTGGTCCATCTTGAAGAACAGCAGGTCACCGGGTTGCAGCACGTCGATGTTGGTCGGGCGCGTGTACCAGGGCGAGGAGCCCTGGAGCTTGATGACGTCGACGCCGATCTTGGAGCGGGCCATGCCGTCCGCGGTACGCGCCAGTCCGTCGCCCACCTTGTTGGTGGCGGCCAGCGGGAACCGGGCCCGGTAGCCCCACACCATGCGCATGAAGCCGGAGCAGTCCAGCGAGCGGAAACGCTCCTTGTGCGCCTGCATGGTGGTGCCGTCACGGAAGGTGTACGGGGTACCCAAGTAGTCGTAGAAGTCGTTCTGTTCGAGGCGGTCGACGCCGTCCTCCTTGAACGGCCCGAAGAAGGCGTCCCCCGCGTACTGGATGCCCTCGTCGTCCTTCTTCGCCGGCGCGCCCTCCGCGTACTGGAAGGCGTACGCGAAGACGTCGTCCTCCTCGCTGCCGTAGAACTCCTTGAACCAGTCCTTGAACCACTTCTCCTTCTCGGCGCCCTTGCGCCACGCCTCCGGCATGAGCCGCACCCAGTCCTCGGTCACGACACGGGACTTGGTGTTGGAGGGCTCGCTGAAGGTGCGCGAGGCGCCCTTGAGGGTGGCGGTGCGGGCGCCGTCGGTGAACGTCGCGAGGACCTGGCCGCCCTCACCGCGCAGCACGGACCGCTCGGGGTTCTTCAGGCGTTCCCAGGTCTGCTTGCCGACCTTCTGTCCTGTGCTCGACGACAGCTGGGGCGAGTCGGTGACGGCCTGCACCGCGGGCGCCTTCTCCTGCTCGTCCTTCTTCAGTTCGACGGTGAGGTAGCCGCTGGCGCCGAGCAGGGCGAGCACGGTGACGGCGTGCAGGACGGGACGCTTCTTCTTGGGAGGCATGAAAATCGGCTCCGGTCGGGTGGTCGGCGGTCAGGCGGACGGCATGAAGCCGAGAAGGATGGCGGCGGTCAGGACGACGTACGCCATGAGCGTCACCGATCCGGTCGCGAGCAGGGTGGGCCCCTTGGGCTGGCGCACCAGCTGGTACGCGATGAGGCCGGGCACGATGAAGCCGAGCGTCTGGTTCGCGTACATCAGCGGGAACTCCAGGGACAGCACGATCATGACCGTGGCCTGGAGACTGACGCCGAGCAGCACGACGGCCGCGAAGAGCCGCTTGCCGTAGAGGATCACGTACTTCTGCAGCAGGAGCGTGCCGGCGTACGTCAGGACGGTGACGCCGACGACCATCGCGGCGCGCTGCAGATCCTCGACGAGGGTGAGCGCCAGCCAGCCGGGCGTGATCATGCCGCCGGGAGACAGGTTCGTGGTCAGGTAGCAGACCAGGGAGAACAGCAGCCCGATGGCGATACCCACCGCGGCGATCTCGGGGGTGAGGACGGAGGGGATCAACGGTGCTGCTCTCCTGCTGAGTTGTGCCACTGCTCGAGGTCGTCGGCAGGTGTGGTCGGGGGGACGACGGGCTCGAACAGGCCGCGCGGGGCGGCCGGTTCGCCGTGCTGCTGTTGCTGTTGCTGTTGCTGCGGGTACGGCTGGTGCACGTCACGCTGCACCGGTACGGCGGGCGGCGTCGCGTAGCGCGTCTCGTACGCCGGCGAGTACGGCTGGTACGGGTCGATGTGCGGGGCGTACAGCTGGACCGTGTCGACGTGCCGGGGCGGTTCGACGGGCGCGATGGCCGCGGCGATCTCGGCTTCGTCGGGTGCCTCGTCGGCCGGGAGTTCGGCGAGGTACTCCAGCAGGTGCTCGCCCTGGCCGTGGATGTTGCCGATGGCGACGAGGGAGGAGTCCGGGCCGAGGCGGCCGAGGAGCTGCCCCATGAACTCGTCGGGGTCGCGGCGGTCGCCGCCGAGGTCGACGGCCCGGTCGCGGAAGGCGGCGGGGATCGCGTCGATCGCGGACTTGGCGGGGTGGCCGATCACGAAGACCTGCTCGGGGTCGAGCTCGGGGATGATCTCGCCCATCTGACCGTTGCGCTCGACGCGGTCGGGGCGGCAGTTGATGACGACGTTGAGCGGGCGGTGGATGGCGCCGAGGTCGAGTAGCTGGTTGATGTTCATCAGCGTCGACTCGGGGTCGTTGGCCGCGAAGACGTTCGCGAAGCGGAGCTTCTTGTCGTCGGAGGTCCGGTACCGCTCGACGGAGAGGACGCCCGGGTCCGGCGGGGCGTCGTACATGCCCTGCAGGGCGGTGTCCCGGTCGAGGCCGAGGAGATCGGCGACGACGAGGGCGATGGCGACGTTCTCCTTGAACGTGAACCAGCTGAAGCCGCGCAGTTCCTCGTCGCTGACCATCTCCGGGTCGGCGTAGACCAGCTTGCAGTTCCGGGCGTCCGCCTCCTCCTGGAGGATGTGGAAGCGCTCCACCTCCGCCGTGACGCAGATGCCGTCCTGCGGCATCGAACGGCACAGCGAACGCGCGACGTCGTCGAGGGTGGGGCCCATCTCGGCGAGGTGGTCCTCACGGACGTTGCACAGCACGCCGATCGTGGACCGGATCAGCTTGGACTGATTGATCTCCTGGAGCGCCGGCATGACCGCCATGCACTCGATGACCAGGGCGTCCGGGTGGTACGCGGCGGCCCGGCGCACGATGCCGATCTGCTCGACGACGTTGGCGATGCCGAACTTGCGGTAGACCGGCTCCTCGGTGGCGTCGGGGTGGATGAACCGGGCCGCGGTGCCGGTGGTCTTGGCGACCGTCGTCAGGTCGCCGCCGCGCAGGGCGCCCGCGCACAGGCGGGTGATGGACGACTTGCCGCGGATGCCGTTGACGAGCACGCGGGTGGGTATGTGTTCGAGGTTGGCGAAGTGCCGTCGCTGTTCGATCACTCCGGCGATCAGCAGGATGGCACCGCACACCACGAGCACGGTGTAGAGGAAGAGCACGGGTGTCCTAGTTCCTTCCGGCTCCGGCGGGCGTGCGCGGAGGGCCGCCCTGCCGTCGCTGCTGTTGCTGCAGGCCCTGGAGCTGCTGCCGGACGAGTTCGAGACTGCGGGTGACCGCTCCGACCTCGTCGTGGTGGCGCGGATACAGCACCGACTTGCGGTCGCCGTCGGCCAACTGCTCGGCCTGGCGGGCCAGTTCGCGCAGCGGGCGGACGACGATGATGTGCAGCCAGCCGAGGCAGGCCGCGGCCGCGGTGATGCCGAGCAGGCCCGCGAGGACGGTGCGGTTCTGGTACTGGTACTCGGGGATGGCGAGGCCGGACGCGGACTGCCAGCTGACGACGGTCCAGCCCAGTTCCTTGGCGGCGCCGCCGCCGACGAAGGGGGCGGCGGCGGCGATCTGGTTGTCGCCGCCGTCGCGGAACAGCACGCCGCTGGGGCGCGGGCTCAGGCCGACCTTCTGGTTGCTGCCCTCGACCAGTTCGTCGAGGCGACTGCCGGGCAGCTGGTGGAAGGCCAGGTAGCCGGTGTTGCCGCCGATGATCCGGCGCTTCTCGTCGACGACGCGGACGTCGCCGAGGCCCGGCCGCTTGAGCAGCGAGTTGAGGAAGTCGATGCGGAACTCGCCGACGACGGCGGCGCCGTCACGGCCCGGCAGCTCGGCGGTGCCGACGATGACGGGCTTCTTGCCCTGGTCGTCGAGGACGCGGATGGGCTTGTCGGACGGGCCCTTGCCGGCGCTGTGGACGCCGTCACCGCTCTTCGCGAGGACAGCGCCCTTGGCGTCGAGGACGTAGAGCGACTGGTAGCGGTCGTGCTCGTTCATGGTGCTCTTGAGCACCTCGGTCATCTCCGCGGGGCCGGTGCGGTCGCCGATCAGGGACGCGACGGACGTCAGGTCGGCCTGGCCCTCGTTGAGGGCGCGGCGCACCCGGTCGGTGAGGGTGTCGGTGCGCTCGCGCTGGTCGTTGACCATCTGCTGCGGTACGACGACGGTGTCGCCGGCCCGGTTGAGCAGAAGCAGCAGCGGGGCGCACCACACGAGCAACAGCACGGCGGCGACGGCGAGCAGGGCGCGGGCGCCGAACCGGCGGCGGGCCGCGGTTCCCCCGTCCGCGCCGGACGGGGCGTCCTCGCCGAGGAGTTGGCGGCGCAGCCGCTCCAGTGCGGCGCCGATCCGGGCGGCCTCGCCGCGCCGGGGCACGTTCACCGGCCGGGCCAGGTCGCCGCGGCCGAGGCGGCGGCTCTCCAGGAACAGGTGGATCAGCGGGCGCTGCACGGTGCCCAGCAGGAACGCGACGGTGAGGGCGCCGATGAAGAGCAGCGCGGCCGCGGCGAACAGGCCGAAGACCGGGCTGCTGGTGGCGTCGGAGTTCTCGGCGACCTTCGTCATGGCGACGACGGTGAGGCCGAGTCCGGTGGCGACGGTGGACTCCCCGGCCACGGCCGGGGCGAGCGTCGCGTAGCCGGCGATCTGCCGTTCGCCCTGGTAACGGTCGCCGGTGAGCGAGCCGCTGACGCCGAGGAATCCCCCGGAGCCGGGCTCCTTCGTCGTGAGGGGGTTCTGTCCGGCCCTGCGCGCGGCGGTCTTGGAGAAGTCGTTCAGCTGCCGGTTGGACTCCTTGACCTCCTTGCGCTGGAGGTCGGTGAGGACCTGCTCGGGCTCGGGGATGCCGTCGCTGCTGAGCACGGTGCCGGACCGGTCGATGACGGCGATGGAGCGGAACTCGCCGAGGCTGATGCCGGGGAACTTCAGGCTGGTGGAGGTCACGAGCAGCTGCTGCGGCTGCCCCTGCCAGTGCAGCAGCGCGAAGCTGAGCAGCCGGGTCTCACCGTTCTGGAGGCGGACCATGCGCGGGGCGAGGCCGTCCTTCCCGGCGAGCTTGGTGCGGTCGATCGCGCTCAGCGGCACGTTCTCACCGCGGGCGGCGAGCAGTTTGCCGGACTTGATCTCGACGACGGCGCTGCCGTTCCACTTCTGGTAGACGTTGCCGATCTTGTCGAGCACGGCGTCGGCGGGCACCTGGTCACCGGCGCTGAACAGGGCGGCCGTCCGCGTCAGGTCGGTGACGCCTTCGTCGACGGAGGCGCGCATCGCGATGGCGCCGTCCTCGGCGAAGTGCTGCTGCGAGGTCATGACGGCTTTCGGTACGCCGACGTCGTCGACGCGTCCGAGAGTGAGGGCGGTGATGCCCGCCAGAGCGAGAAGCAGAACCGACAGCACTGCGATGGGCGGACGTATGCCGCCCAACAGGGACATGTCGGCACGTCGGCGGACCTTGTGCCGCCGCTTCGTGCGCGAAGCGGCCAACGGGGGGCTCCTCTCGGGCAGGTCTGGGCGCGCGGATGCGCAAAATCGCGCATGAAACTCTGCGATTCGGAAACATCTGACGTGTTTGCGCGACAAAGGGTTGTACGAGTGACGACAAGAAGTGAGGCACGTCACTCTGACCCGATCAGAACCGAAAGCGCCCCAACGGTCCGGCTACTGCGGCAGGCTTTTCAGCGGCACGAGCCCGTCCTTGGATGCGCCACGGTTGAGCATCGTGCCCTCCGTGCGCTCGAACGCGAGCCGGTAGCGGGCACGGCGCTGTGCGCTCAGGTCCTTGTCGTCGCGCAGAGCGGCGGCCACGTCGAGCAGCCGGTGGTCGGTGACGGCTCCGGCGGGCAGCTTGCCCGACTCGTCCGGCTCCGGCGGGATCTCGGTGAGCGTGGGCAGATACTTGGCCCGCACATCCCACTCGCCCCCGCGCTTGGTGAACTCGAACCAGCCGATGACGCCCTCCTCGGTCAGCCCGGTGGGGACGTCGTGCCGGGCCACCTCGTTGCCGAGCCCGTACGCGATCCAGGTCCCGTCGACCTTCTCCATCGGCTGCACGACGTGCGCGTGGTGGCCGATGACCAGGTCGATCCCGGTCTTCTCGGCGATCTGCCGGCCGAGCTTGAGCTGTGAACTGCTCGGGTTGGGCTGGTTCTCGCGGCCCCAGTGGATGGAGAGGATCACCACGTCGGCGCCGGCTTCGCGGGCCCGCTTCTCGGCGGCCGCGATCCGGTCGAAGTCGGTCTGGTTGACCAACCAGGGCTTGTCCTTGGGCACTTCGTTGCCGTTGAAGCCGAAGGCGTAGGAGAGCTGGGCGACCTTGACGCCCTTGACGTCCACGATCAGCGGCTTGGCCGCCTCGGCGGCGCTGCGGGCCGAACCCGTGTGCTTGAGGCCCGCCTTGTCCAGGACGTTCAGGGTGTTGGTGACGCCGCCGACGCCATGGTCCAGGGTGTGGTTGGAGGCGGTGGAGCAGGTGTCGTAGCCGACGTTCTTGATCGACGTGGCGATCTGCGGCGGGACCCGGAAGGCCGGGTAGCTCTCGAAGGGACCCTCGGGCTTGCCCGCGACCGGCTCGAAGTGGCAGATCGCGAGATCGGCCTTGCTGATGACGGGCTTGATGCCGGCCATCAGGGGGTCGAAGTCGAGCCCCTTCTCGCCCTTCCCCGTCGCCTTCGCGTCCTTGGCCGCCTGCTCGGTGAGCTGCGGGTGGATGAGAATGTCACCGGCGGCGGCGACGGTGAACGAAGGACCGTCGGCGGCGGCCTTCTCGTCGTCCGAGCCGAACGGGCCACAGGCCGCGGTGCCCGCGAGCAGCGCGACGAGGGCGGCGCCGGACATACCGAGACGGCTGCGGCGAGGGGTGTGGAAGGGGCGTCTGATCACGCGACTATCTTTATACAACTATGACGACCAACCGGACAAAGACGATAACGATTGCAACAACACTGATCGTTGCCGTCGCGGCGGCCGCCTTGCTGACGCTGTCGCCGACCCTCAGGGACACCGCCGGGGACAGCTCCGCGCCGCGCTCCGACGACCGCACCAGGGTGGACCTGATGGCGCGCGTGACGGACTACACCGCGCGCTTCGGGCCCGACACGGGCTACCGGGAGCCGTCACGAAGCGACCGCGAGGCCATCGCACACGGGGTCGCCCTCCTGCTGGACGGAGAGCGGAAGCAGGCCCAACGCCGCCTGTCGGACATCGACTTCACCCTCCATACCCTCACCGACAGCGTCTCGGGGCGCCGCTACACGGAGATCGCCGACCGCACCGACGACGGTTCCGCGCCGCGCGGCTGGGGACGGGTCTACGTCGCCGAGGACAGCACCCCGGGCGACAGACGCTGGACCGTCCAGGTCCCGCACCCGGTCGCCGACCGCAACACGGAGCGCCTCGGCGTCGGCGTCCTGCGCGGCTCCCGCGGCGGCATCATGGTGATTGCAGGCGCACATCGCAAAGCCGGTGAGGATGGTGCGGCCGATGTCGCGCACCGCCGGGACACGGTCTTCGACGCTGTCTGCGACACATTGGCCGAGCGGGGCCGGCCCGCTGTGCAACTGCACGGCTTCGCGGACGACTCGGCGCCGCGCCACGACGTCGTGGCGTCCACGGGCCGCGGTTCGGTCGCCCGCGCCGAGGGCCGCCTCCTCGCGGACGCGCTGGGCGAGCGGGACTTCGCCGTGTGCCGCGCCTGGGCCCGCACCTGCCCACTGGCGGGCCACACGAATGTGCAGGGCCGCAAGGCCGAGGCGGAGCACGTACCGTTCCTGCACATCGAGCTGAGCAACCGGATCCGCACGGACGAACGGCACACGGCGCGCGCCGTCGCGGCCATCGGCCTGGTCACGGATCTGTGGCGGAAAGGCGAACGCCCATGACGACGACTCTCCTGGTGGTGGACGGCGCGAACGTCGTCGGCTCCGTCCCCGACGGCTGGTGGCGCGACCGGCACGCCGCCGCCGTACGCCTGCGCGACCGTCTCGCGCTCTACGCCGAGCAACACCCCGACGAAGAGGTGGTACTGGTGGTCGAGGGCCGCGCCCGCGGGGTCGAGCCGCTGCCGGGAGTCCGGGTCGAGGAGGCACCCGGCGAGGGCGACGACCACATCGTGGCGGTGGCGGCCGGCGCGGCGGGCCCGTGCGTGGTCGTGACGGCGGACCGTGAACTGCGGCGCAGGGTCGAGGAGTCGGGGGCGCGCTGCGTGGGGCCCCGGACGGTGTACCCGTAACGGCTGTGCCGCCTCACCCCCGACGTACGTACACCACCGCCCCGTCGACGTCGCCCACCACCTCGTAGGGCGCCAGCATGCGTCGCAGTGAGCGCGTGCGCTGCGCTCCGTACGGGGCTCCCCGGGAGTCGTCCACCACCAGCCGTGGTGCCCGCGTCGCGAACTCCGCCCGGAATACGTCCCAGGCGCCCGCCACCGCGTACTTCTCCCCCACCTGCGGCCCGTCCCGGCCGCCGCTGTAGTTCGTGAGCAGGCCTGCCGTCAGGAAGCGGGTCGCGGGTCGGCGGCCGGCCAGCCAGTACGTCTCCGGGTGCATGCCCCACACCAGTACCGGTTCGTGCGGTGCGGAGCGCGCGCGTACCTCCTGCGCGACGCGCTGGGCGTGCGCGAGTTCGGGGCGCGGTGCGAGCAGCCCCCACGTGACGAACAGCGCGCAGCAGCACGCGGACGTGAGCAGCGCCGTGCCGAGGCGTTCGCGCGGCAGGGTCTGGAGTGCGGCGGTGCCCAACAGGGCGAGGGGCGGAATGAGCTGGAGGTAGTAGTGGCCGAAGAAGTGGAAGCCGAGGAGTACTGCCCCGGCGGACGAGCCGAGCCACAGCCACAGGTCCCCGCACCCCGTACGGGATACGCGCAGCGCGCGGGCGATCGGGGGCAGGATCCCGGCGCAGGCCACCGCGAGGATCGCCGCGTTCGTCAATCCCCGTCCCAGTACGTGGAGTTCGGAGCCGGTGAAGGAGGCGTACGCGCCTGACCCGGTGACCGTCCAGAACAGGAAACCCGCCGGGTCCGTGGCGAGGGCGACCGCGAGCACCGGCAGTGCCGCCCCGACCGCGCACCGCACCAGGTCTCTTCGGGGAGTCCCGCAGCGCCACAGCATCCAGGCGACGGGCACGAGGACCGCTCCCCCGGTCTGCTTGGCCAGGAACGCGCAGGCGACGGCGGCCCCGCACAGGCCCCACCGGCGCCGGTCCGCGCACCACAGGGCGGCCGCGGTCCACGGCAGCATGAACACCTCGAAGGTGGCGGCCTGCGCGTCCTCCGGGTTGAGCCCGACCGAGGCCAGCAGGTACAGCACGCCCGCGGTGCGGCCCGCCGTGGGGCCCCAGCGGCGGTGCGCGATCGAGGCGAGCAGCAGTGCCGTGGTCAGCTGCGCGGCGACCGCGCAGACCCGCAGCGGGGTGAGCGAGCCGGATCCGAAGACCGCGAACGCGGCCTCGTACAGCCAGGGCACGAGCGGTGGCTTGCGGTCGACGACGGTCTCGTAGAGCCGGCCGCCGTGCGCCAACATCCCTGCCTGGACGGCGAGATAGCCCTCGTCGGGGTTCCAGAGCGGCCGGACGAAGGAGGGGACGCGGGTGACGCAGGCGAGGAGGGCGAGGAGCGGGGCCAGGCGACGCCAGTAGCCGGGCGCGGGTCTGCGGTCGCAGGCGCGGCGGGATTCGGATACGTACGGTAGTGGTGTCCGCGCCTCGGTGAGCATGGGCGCCAAACTATCCGGCCCCGCAGTCCGCATCGAAGCGGGACATACGGGGCCGGGCGCATTCCTTGACGGTTACTGCGAGTTGTCGCTCGCCTGCCTGCTCCGCGCCAGCCCGCTGTGCTTACGGCCGTACACGAAGTAGATGACGAGGCCGAGGACCATCCAGGCGAGGAAGCGCAGCCAGGTCTCCACCGACAGGTTGAGCATCAGCCAGACCGACGCGGCGACCGAGGCGATCGGCAGCACGGGCACCCAGGGGGCGCGGAACGCGCGGGGCAGGTCGGGGCGGGTCCGGCGCAGGATGATCACGCCGAGGGCGACCACGACGAAGGCGAACAGCGTGCCGATGTTGACCAGCTTGGACAGTTCTTCGAGGGAGACGAACCCGGCGAGGATCGCGGACGCGACGCCGAGGATGATCGTCGAGCGGTACGGCGTACGGAACTTGGGGTGGACCTCGCTGAAGACCTTCGGCAGGAGTCCGTCGCGGCTCATCGCGAAGAAGACGCGGCCCTGGCCGAGCAGCAGGATCATCACGACGGTGACCAGGCCGATGATGGCGCCGAAGTTGATGAGTCCCGCCCAGAACGGCTGGCCGATCGCCTTGAACGCGTCGGCGAGCGGGGCGTCCGCGCTGAGGGAGCTGTACTTCTGCATGCCGGTGACGACGATCGACACGGCGACGTACAGGGCCGTGCAGATGGCGAGCGAGCCGATGATGCCGCGCGGGACGTCCTTGGCCGGGTCGACGGTCTCCTCGGCGGCGGTGGCGACGACGTCGAAGCCGATGTACGCGAAGAAGACGACGGCCGCGGCGGTGAAGATGCCCATGACGCCGAAGGCCGAGGGGGTGTAGCCGAAGGCTGTTTCGAGGAGCGTCGCACTGGCTCCGGAGCCGCCGGACACGTCCTTCTTCGGCGGGATGAACGGCGAGTAGTTGGCGCCGACGATGTGGAAGCTGCCGACGGCGATGATGATCAGGACGACGAGGACCTTGACGGCGACCACCAGCGAGGTGACGTGCGCGGACAGCTTGACGCCCGCGACCAGGACCCCGGTCATCACCAGGATCAGCAGCGCGGCGGCGATGTTGAAGCCGAACGTGCCGTCGGACGGGCCGAGCAGCGCCGTCGGCAGCGGGATGCCCCAGCTGTCGAGGAGCGACTGGACGTAGCCCGCCCAGCCGACGGAGACGGTGGCCGCGCCCAGGGCCAGTTCGAGGACCAGGTCCCAGCCGATGATCCAGGCGACGAACTCACCGAGCGAGGCGTACGCGAAGGTGTACGCGGAGCCCGCCACCGGGACGGTGGAGGCGAACTCGGCGTAGCACAGCGCCGCGAGGGCGCACACGATGCCCGCGACGATGAAGGCGAGCGCGACGGCGGGGCCCGCGTAGTTCTTGGCCACGGTGCCCGTGGTCACGAAGATGCCGGCGCCGATGACGACGCCGACGCCGAAGACCGTGAGGTCCAGGGCGGAGAGCGACTTGTTGAGCTTGTGCTCGGGTTCCTCGGTGTCCTTGATGGACTGCTCGATGGACTTCGTCCTGAACAGGCCGCTGCGTTCGCGTCCCGCTGCTGGCTGGGTGGTCACCGGTTTGCCTCCGTGCGCCTTGTCGTCCCGACATGATCGGGACGAGTAGCCTCCGGCGGGCCGGTCAGTCCCGGGATTTCACGCGAAAGGGGCCGGCCGGACCACCCTATGGGTGAGTCCGGCCGGCCCCTTCGCTGCCGCGCACGGTGCGGGGCTCAGTCGCGAGCGGGCTCCATCTCCTCGGCGGCGGAGCGCTCGTGGCGGCCGTCCAGCTTCGCCACCAGGCCCGTGACCTGCCGGGCGATGTCGGGGGCCGTCAGGCCGATCTCCGCCATGACCTCCTTGCGGGAGGCGTGGTCGAGGAAGCGGGGCGGGATGCCGAAGTCACGCAGCGGGACGTCGACGCCCGCGTCGCGCAGGGCCTGGGCGACGGCCGAGCCGACGCCGCCGACCCGCGAGTTGTCCTCGACCGTCACCACGACGCGGTGCCGCTCGGCGAGCGGGGCCATCGCCTCGTCGACCGGCTTGACCCAGCGCGGGTCGACGACGGTCGTCGTGATGCCCTGCTTGTCGAGCAGGCCGGCGATCTCCAGGCACATGGACGCCAGCGCGCCGACCGAGACGAGCAGGACGTCGGGCCGGTCCGAGCCCGGCTCGCGCAGCACATCCATGCCGCCGACCCTGCCGACGGCCTCGACGGCCGGGCCGACCGCGCCCTTGGAGTAGCGCACGACCGTCGGGGTGTCCTCCACCGCGACGGCCTCGCGCAGCTGGGCGCGGACCTGGTCGGCGTCGCGCGGGGCGGCGATCCGCAGGCCCGGGACGACCTGGAGGATCGACATGTCCCACATGCCGTTGTGCGAGGCGCCGTCGGTGCCGGTGACGCCGGCCCGGTCCAGGACGAAGGTGACGCCGCACTTGTGCAGGGCCACGTCCATCAGGAGCTGGTCGAAGGCGCGGTTGAGGAAGGTCGCGTAGACGGCGAAGACGGGGTGCAGGCCGCCCGCCGCCAGGCCCGCCGCCGACACCGCGCCGTGCTGCTCCGCGATGCCCACGTCGTAGACCCGGTCCGGGAAGGCGTCCGCGAACTTCTTCAGGCCGACCGGCTGCAGCATCGCGGCCGTGATCGCGACGATGTCCTCGCGCTCCTTGCCGAGCGCGACCATCTCGTCGCCGAAGACGGAGGTCCAGTCGGCGCCGGACGCCTTGACCGGCAGGCCGGTGTCGGGGTGGATGGGGCCGATGCCGTGGAAACGGTCCGCCTCGTCCTGGAGGGCGGGCGTGTAGCCGCGGCCCTTCTCCGTGAGGCAGTGCACGATGACCGGGCCGCCGAAGCGCTTGGCGCGGACCAGCGCCGACTCCAGGGCCTCGATGTCGTGGCCGTCGATCGGCCCGACGTACTTCAGGCCCAGGTCCTCGAACATGCCCTGCGGTGCGATGAAGTCCTTGAGACCCTTCTTGGCGCCGTGCAGGGTCTCGTAGAGCGGCCGGCCGACGACCGGGGTGCGCTCCAGGAGGTCCTTGCCGCGCGCCAGGAAGCGCTCGTAGCCGTCCGTGGTGCGCAGGGTGGCCAGGTGGTTGGCCAGGCCGCCGATCGTGGGAGCGTACGAGCGCTCGTTGTCATTGACCACGATGACCAGGGGGCGGTCCTTGGCGGCGGCGATGTTGTTCAGCGCCTCCCAGGCCATGCCGCCGGTGAGGGCGCCGTCACCGATGACCGCGACGACGTGGTCGTCCTTCTTCAGTACCTCGTTGGCCTTGGCGAGGCCGTCGGCCCAGCCGAGGACGGTGGAGGCGTGCGAGTTCTCGATGACGTCGTGCTCGGACTCGGCCTGCGAGGGGTAGCCGGACAGGCCGCCCTTCATCTTCAGCTTGGAGAAGTCCTGCCGGCCGGTGAGCAGCTTGTGCACGTAGGACTGGTGACCGGTGTCCCACAGGACCTTGTCCTGCGGCGACTCGAATACGCGGTGCAGGGCGATGGTCAGCTCCACGACACCGAGGTTGGGGCCGAGGTGGCCGCCTGTCTTCGACACCGCGTCGACGAGGAAGGTCCGGATCTCTCCCGCCAGCTGGTCCAGCTGCTCCAGGGTGAGTCGGTCCAGATCGCGCGGTCCCTTGATGCGGGTCAGCAGCGGCACCCGTGCCTCCTTGCGATAGAGCTGTGAGTAGCTGGCTGAGCTGTTCGAGCTTGCCGGGTCTGTCGAGTCTAATGTTCCGCCTTCGGGGGCGGCGGGCGGGCCGGGCGTTGCCGGCCACACGATCGGCCTACCCCAATGGGAACAGGCGTTCCCACGAGGACATGACTGTGCCCGGCGTCGTCCTTGACGCCGGGCACAGTCAGCCCAGGTGAACCCGGTCGGAAGCGGTCAGGCGCGGCCGGCCGACTTCTGCGTCTTGCGGGTGATCGAGTCGATGACGACCGTGGCGAGGAGCACACCACCGGTGATCATGTACTGGATCGGAGTGGCGATGCCCTGGAGCGCGAGGCCGTACTGGATCGACGTGATGACCAGCACACCGAGCAGCGCGTTCCACGTGCGGCCCCGGCCACCGAAGAGGCTGGTGCCACCGATGACGGCCGCGGCGATGACGTTCATCAGGAGGTCGCCGGAGCCGGCGCTCTGGTTGGCCGCCGCGATCTTGGAGGCCCAGAAGAGACCGCCGACCGCCGCGAACAGACCGGCGATGGCGAACACGGAGACCCGCACCGCCGTGACGTTGATACCGGCACGGCGCGACGCCTCGACGCTGCCGCCGAGCGCGAAGACCTTGCGGCCGTACGTGGTACGGCGCAGCACGAAGTCGCTGCCGACCAGGACGATCGCGAAGAGCAGCACCGCGAGCGGCAGGCCCTTGTACTGGTTGAAGATGATCGCGACACCGAACGCGGCGATCGCGAGCAGCACCGTGCGCAGCACGATGTCGCTCAGCGGCCGGGACGGGATGCCCGCGGCCTCGCGACGCCGGTTGGCCAGGAAGGTCGGCACGAAGTAGGCGACGATCGCGACGACGGCCAGGCCGTAGGCGGCGGCGACGTCCGCGAAGTAGTAGTTCGTCAGGTTGCCGACGACGCCTTCGCTGTCGATGTTGATCGTGCCGTTGGAGCCCAGGATCTGGAGCATGAAGCCGTTCCAGAACAGCAGGCCCGCCAGGGTCACGGCGAACGCGGGCGCGCCGATCCGGGCGAAGAAGAAGCCGTGCAGGGCGCCGATGACGGCACCGGCCGCGAGGGCGGTCAGGACGGCCAGCCACTCGTTGACCCCGTGGGTGATGCTCATCACGGCCATGATCGCCGAGGAGACACCGGAGACGGAGCCGACCGAGAGGTCGATCTCGCCGAGCAGCAGCACGAAGATGATGCCGACCGACATCATGCCCGTCGCGACCATGGCGACGAAGATGTTGTTGAGGTTCTCCGCGCCCAGGAACGCCGAGTTGAGGCTCTGGAAGATCGCGCAGATGACGATCAGGCCGATGACGACCGGAATGGCGCCGAGGTCACCACCGCGGATCTTGCGCTTGAACTCGCCGATGTAGCCCGCGAACCCCTGCTCGCGCACGAGGAGCCGGGGGTCGACGGCCGTCACGGTGGCACCCGCGGCCGCGGGTGCGGCGTCCACAGGGGCTTTGGTCTTGTCGATGCTCACTTCTGAGCCTCCGCGTTGCTGCGCGCCGCACGACGGGTCACGGCGTTGTCCGTGGCGCCGGTGATGGCGGAGATGATCTCTTCCTGCGAGGTCGTCCTGACCTCGAACACACCGTTGTTGCGGCCGAGCCGGAGAACGGCGACCTTGTCGGCGACAGCCTTCACATCGGCCATGTTGTGGCTGATGAGGATGACCGCGTGGCCGCGCTCGCGCAGCCGCTCGACGAGGTCGAGCACCTGCGCCGTCTGCTCGACACCGAGGGCGGCCGTCGGCTCGTCCAGGATGACCAGCTTGGGCTCGCCGAGCATGGAGCGGGCGATGGCCACGACCTGGCGCTGACCGCCGGAGAGCGAGGCGATCGGGATCCGCACGCTGGGGATGCGGATCGACAGGGTCTCGAGCAACTCGCGGGAGCGGCGCTCCATTTCGATCTCGTCGAGGACACCGCGACGCTTGAGCTCACGGCCCAGGTAGAGGTTGCCGACGACATCGATGTTGTCGCACAGCGAGAGGTCCTGGTAGACGGTCGCGATGCCCAGGTTCTGGGCGTCGTGCGGCTTGTTGACCGTGACGGCCTTGCCGTTCCACTCGATGACACCTTCATCGATGGGGTGGACACCGGCGATCGTCTTGACAAGGGTGGACTTTCCGGCACCGTTGTCGCCGACCAGGGCGACCACCTCACCGGCGTGGACCTCAAGCTCTACGTCGGTGAGCGCCTGGACGGCACCGAATCGCTTGGAGACCCCGCGCAACGCCAGCACGGGCGTAGCGGACACGTGAACCATCTCCTTCGCCGCCAAAGGCCTGACCCGGCGGGAGGTTGAACAGGGGAGAAGACTGAGGGGGGTGTTCCGTCCGGCGCCCCGCCGTTGAGCTGCGGGGCTGTCGGCGGCGGGGCGCCGGACGTGCTTACACGGGAGCGCTACCGGAAGCGGTGCGCAAGTCCCGTGCAGAACAAGGGGGTTACTTCAGACCGATCTTGCCGCAGGCGGCCTTGTACTTGGCCGTGCAGATCTCGTCGAGGGTGTAGTAACCCTCCTTGACGACGGTGTCCTTGATGTTGTCCTGGGTCAGCGAGACGACCGGGACGATCACGGACGGGACACCCTTCTCGGTGCCGCTGTCGACGGTGCCCGTCGCGAGGGAGCTGTCGAGCTTGCCGTCCTTGACGATGGAGACGGCCATCTTCGCGACGGTCTCGGCCTCCGTCGGGTACGACTTGAACACGCTCATGTACTGCTCGCCCGTGACGATCCGCTGCACACCCGCGAGCTCGGCGTCCTGGCCGGTGACCGGGGGAAGCTTGCTCAGGCCCGCGCCCTTGAGCGCGGTGATGATGCCGCCCGCCATGCCGTCGTTGGCGGAGTAGACGCCGGCGATCTTGTCCTTGCCGACCGCGGAGATGGCGCCTTCCATGTTCTGGTTGGCGTTCTCCGGCTTCCACTCCTTGGTGTCGTAGGACTTGGCGATGGTCACCTTGTCCTTGAGCACCGAGAGCGCGCCGTCCTTGAACTGCTTGGCGTTCGGGTCGGTGATCGCGCCGTTCATCATCACGATCTTGCTGCTCTTGGTGGCCTTGGAGCCCATGGCCTTCAGGAGCGCCTCGCCCTGCGTCTTGCCGACCTCGGTGTTGTCGAACGAGGTGTAGGCGGCGATCGGGCCCTCGGCCAGGCGGTCGTACGCGACGACGGGGATGTTCGCGTCCTTGGCCTTCTTCACGCCGTTGGCGACGGCCTTGTAGTCGACCGCGTCCAGGATCAGCACGTCGACCTTCTTGGTGATCATCGTGTCGATCTGCTGCGACTGGAGGGTCGCGTCCTGCTTGGCGTTCAGGTACTCGAGCTTGCCCTTGCCATTGGTCAGCGTCGCTATCTGCTTCTCAATGATCGGCTTGTCGAACTTCTCGTAGCGCGCGGTCTGGTTCTCCGGCAGCAGCAGGCCGACGGTGATGTCGTCGCCCTTCTTGGTGCTCGTCTTGTCACCGTCGTCGCCCTTGGACTCCTTGGCGGAGCCACAGGCGGCGAGCGAGACCGCCATGGCGGTGGCACAGAACGCAACGGCGGCACGACGCATACGCGTGTTCACTTCAGAAACCTCCCTGACGAGGCCGCGACGTTGCGGCCGAGGTGGCTGGAAGTCAACTCGGCCGCAACCCCAGCGTCAAGGAGTAAATCCTTAACGAGATGGCAACGGTGTCATGCGTTCTCTAAGTGAAGGCAGGTGTTACTGCGGGAACAGATCCGTCCAAAAGGGTCGAATCGCCCATCTCGCTGAGGGCGAGAGCGAGCGCGCCGAGCACCTCCGCGCGGCCCCCCAACGCCCCTGGGAGGACCGAGAGTTGCCGGGCGGCACTCGGGATCGCATAGCGTCCCACGGACTCCCTGATGGGCCCCAGGACCAGCTCCCCGGCCTCTGCCAGATCGCCGCCGAGGACGACCCGGCTCGGGTTGAGCAGATTGCAGAGATTCGCGACGCCCGAGCCGATGTGCCGCCCCACGTCCGCGATCACCCGGCGACAGCCCGGATCCCCGTCACGGGCGAGCCGGACGACACCCTCCAGGGTCAGATCCGTGCCGTGACTGGACTGGAGCAGCGGCAGCACGTAGCGGGCGGCCGTGAACGTCTCCAGGCATCCGCGGTTGCCGCAGCGGCACACCGGGCCCGACTCGTCCAGCGTGATGTGCCCGATCTCCCCCGCCGTGCCGCCCGGCCCGCGGTAGATCTTCCCGTCTATCACGAGGCCGGCGCCGACACCGCTCGCCACCTTGATGTACGCGAGGTCCCGTACGCCCCGCCCGCTCCCCCAGACCAGCTCGCCGAGCGCGCCCAGGTTGGCGTCGTTGTCGACGTGCACGGGGACGCCGAGGCGCCGGCCGAGCTCCTCCGCGGGCTTGGTGCCGGTCCATCCCGGCAGGATCGACGTGGAGCCCAGGGTGCCGCTCTCCACGTCGATCGGGCCCGGCACGCCGAGCCCGACGCCCGCCACCTTCGACCGGTCCACCCCGGTCGCCGCGATCAGCCGCTCGACCAGTTCCTCGGCCCGGTCGAAGCCCTGCGCGGCGCTGGCGTCCACGTCCAGCGGCTCGGACTCCTCGGCGAGCACCTGGTGGGCCAGGTTCCCGATGGCCACGCGCAGGTGCGTGTGGCCGAAGTCGACGCCGATCACGATGCCCGCGTCGCCGCTGAGCGACACGCTGCGGGCCCTGCGCCCCCCGGCCGAGGTGGGCGTGACCTCGACGGTTCCCCCGTCCTTGAGCTCCCGGACGATGTTGGAGACCGTGGCCGCGGACAGCCCCGTGCTCCGCGCGATCTCCGCCTGCGTGAGCGAACCGGCGAGCCGCACGGCGCGTACGACCCGCTCCAGATTGGCCCGGTGCAGCGACGACTGCGACCCCGGAGTCTCCATTGACCCACACCCTCTGCCCGTTGACCAGGAAGCCCCGTCGCTCCCCTGTGGCACAGCCCGCTGAGACAGCGTCCTGGCCATGTACAAGTTATGAACTCCAAGCTCCGCTGAGAGGGATATCGCAGTCAAGTACTTGAGAGGAATCCGTCCCATCCCAGAGCTGGTCAGCACGACACACAGGGCCAGGATGGCTCAGTTACACCCGATTTCACCCCTGACCGTGTACTCGTGCCCATCTCCACGTTGCAAAAGGTGAAGGTTCTCGTACGAGGTGTCGACGTAGCCATCAGGGGTCGCGACCCGGTGGGTCCCGAAGCGCGCACGGCAACACGGCCACGGTGAGTCCCTCGATACCTGCCTGGCCCGGCGGTCGCGCGCGTGCGAGAGCAGCGCCCCCGTCCCGTCCCGGTCATTACCTGCACCACGCCGTGGCAACGCACGATCCGGACCGAGTCCATGGCCTCTCCGACACGCAGAGGGTCCAACATGTGCGACTTCGGCAATCCGTGCCGGTTCCGGTCGTACCGATGGTCGCAACTCCCGCAGCACAAGGTCAGGTTGGACACACGGTCCGAACCGCCGGCGGCCTCGGGCTCGATGTGGTCCACCTGAAGCGGAACGTCTTCGGCGCCACCGTCCGGGAGCGGCCCGCCCACTCTCCACACTGATGGACGGGGTGAGGGGAGAATCCGGCGCTACCCCCCTTACGCGCCGCACAGCCCGATCCCCGCACAACCAAAAAGCGCCCCACCCCGGTCCGCCGGGGCAGGACGCCTGGCGCCACTTACTTGAGCGCCCCCGCCGTCAGACCCGCCTGGACCTGGCGTTGGAAGATGAAGTAGACGATCAGCACGGGCAGCATGGCGATCATCATGCCTGCCATCAGGGCGCCCCAGTCGTTCTCGTAGCCCTGTTGCAGCGCGATCATCGCGAGGCCCTGGGTGAGTACGTATTTCTTCTCGTCCTGGTTGAGCACCATCGGGAGCAGGTACTGGTTCCACTGCCCGAGGAAATTGAAGATGCCGATGCTGATCAGGCCGGGCTTGGCCATCGGGAGCATCACCTGGAAGAAGGTACGGGTGTGCGAGGCGCCGTCGATGAGGGCGGCCTCGGCGACCGACGTCGGCAGGGTGCGGAAGAACGCGGTCATGAAGAAGACCGTGAAAGGGAGCGAATACGCGATGTATACGAGGATGAGGCCTTGGTAAGAGGCCAGGAGCGAGGTCCCCGGGAAGTCCCGCAATACGAAGAAGAGCGGGATCACCAGCATGAAGACCGGGAAGGACATGCCGGCCACGAACAGGTAGTAGATGAAGCGGTTGCCCGGGAACGTGAAGCGGGCGAGAACGTACGCGGCCATGGAACCCAGCACCATCGTGCCGGTCACCGAACCGCCCACGATGATGATGGTGTTGAGGAAGTACTGGCCCATGTTCGCCTTGTTCCAGGCGTTGGCCCAGTTCTCGAAATGCAGCGAAGTGGGCAGACCCCAGGGGTTGGTCAGGATCGCGTTGGAGTCCTTGAAGGAACTCCACAGCACCCACAGCAGCGGTACGCCCACCATGAGCGCCCACACGATGAGCATGCCGTGCGAGAAGACGTTGAGGACGCCGCCCTCGGACTTCTTCCCCTTGGCCGGTCCTGACGTCTTGGAGATGCCGCCCCGCGGGCCCGGGACCGTGGGGGGCGCCTCGTCCGACTTGCCGATCTTGCCGGACTCACCGGTTTCGATGGTCATCTGGTGCCCGCCCTTTAGAACTCGATGCGCTCACGCCGCGCGAAGCGCATCGTGAGGATGGCGAAGGCCATGGTGACGATGAGCATCGCGATGCCCATCGCGGAGGCATAGCCGAACTGACTGTTGGTGAACGCGGTGACGTACAGGCGCAGCGGCATGACGTCCGTCGCGCCGTTCGGACCGCCCATGTTCACCGACATGATCTGGACGAGCGCGAAGGCGTCCATCGCGATGATGCCCATGTAGACCCAGCCGGTCTGCACGGTGTCCCACAGCAGCGGCAGGGTGATGCGGAAGAACGTCTGGATGCGGTCGGCGCCGTCGAGCAGGCAGGCCTCGTAGATCTCGCGGGGGATCGAGGCCATCGCGGCGGAGAACAGGACGACGTAGAAGCCGACGTTCGACCAGATCATGACGGCCATGATGCAGAGCAGGGCGATCGACTTCTCGCCGAGCCAGGCATTGCTCAGGTTGTCCAACCCCACAGTGTTCAGGAGGGCGTTGAGCATGCCGTCCTGCGGGTCGGGGTTGTACACGTTCCACCAGATCACCGCGATGATCGTGATGGAGATGACCTGCGGGAAGAAGAAGACGAAGCGGTAGAACTTCGATCCGGCGACGCCGGTGATGACTTCGTTCTTCCGGCGCTTTCCGCCGACGTTCAGCATGAACGCGAAGAACAGTCCGAGCGCGAGCGTGACGATCGGAACGGCGACGAGCATGTAGATGTTGTGCCGCAGCGCGTTCCAGAAGTCGCTGTCGTTCCACAGGCGTTCGAAGTTGTCGAGGCCGACGAACTTCGCGGTGCCCACCAGTCCGGACCAGTCCGTCATGGATATCTGGAACGCCTGGACGAACGGCGATATCACGAAGATCGCGTAGACGATGACCGGTAGGGCCAGGAAGCCCACGATGAATCGGTACTTGCCGTGTTGCATGGTGCTCCCCGGCCCTTCCCTTTCGAGTGCAGTGCCGCCGGACGGCCCGACGGCGGCGCGCCGTCGGGCGATTGGCCCGGCAGAATGGTGAACTGCCGGGCCACACGGATCACTTGGTGCGCTTGAACTTCTTGATCGCGTCGTCCTTGGCGACCTTGTCGGCGTACGCCTGGGTCTTCTTGATCCAGTCGGCCGCGGAGAGGTCACCGGTGAGCAGGTCGCCGGTGAGACCGCCGATCTTGGCGTCGGTGAGGTCCGGGTACCACTCCTGCAGCTGAAGGCTGATCAGGTTCGTGCCGGCCGCCTTGAAGACGGAGCTGGCCGAGGCGAGACCCGGCGAGAGGGTCATGCCCTCTGTGGCGTCCACGACACAGGTCAGAGACTTCACCTTTGTCGCGAAGTTCTGTGCGTGCTTCTTGGAGAGCATGATGCGCAGCAGTTCCATGCCGCCGGTCGGGTTCTTGCCCTTGCTGGCGACGACGTACGGCTCGGAGGGCTCGGCGCGCAGCGTGCCCTGCGGCATCTTGTCGCCGGAACCGCCGTCGAAGAGGGCGCCGACGGCCATCTTGAAGTCCTTGGGCGTGGTCGGCGCCGACTCGTTCTCGACCCAGGAACCGTTCGGGATGAAGACGGCCTTGCCCTTGTTCCAGGCGGTCTGCGACTGGATGTGGGTCAGGCCCTGGCTGCCCTGGAGGAAGTAGCCCTTCTTGGCCAGCTCCTCGTAGTGCTCGACGACCTGCTTGACCGCGTCATTGCTGGTCCAGGCGTTGGGCTCCAGGTTGTCGATCTTTATCCAGTTCTCCATGCCGCCGATCTTGGCGATCTGGGCGAACAGGTTGAAGTGGACGTAGTACGGGTATTTGCCGGCGTAAGTCCAGGGCGCGATGCCCTTCTTCTTGATCTCGCCGCAGAGCTTGACCATGTCGTCGAGCGACTTCGGGTATTCCCAGTCGTTGTCGTCGAGGGCCTTCTGGGAGTACCAGGTGCCGTAGATCGTGAAGGCGTAGTACAGGACGTCGAAGACGTCGCCGTGCAGGCCCTTCTCGTACGTCGACGGGTGGATGACGTCCTTGATCGTCTTGGACTTGTCGTCCAGGGACGCGGCCGCCATCAGGGCCTTGAGGTCCTGCAACTGGCCCTGGCTGGACAGGCGGTTCATGTCCAGGTGGTCGGCGCCGGAGTTGTCGATGACGTCCGGCGGGTTGCCGCCGGAGAAGCGCGGCGTCAGCTTGGGGCCGACCTGCTGGGTGCCGGTGTGCTTGACGGTGCCGCCCCAGGCCTTGGTGTAGTCGGCCTCGGCGTCCTTGGCGTACGCGTCGCCCAGGCCGCCCTTGAAGATGAACGCCTCGAGCGGGGCACCCTTCTTGACACCCAGCGGGTTCGTGGCGGACGTCTTGCCCTGCGACTTGTCCGTCTTGTTGTCGTCGTCGCCGCCGCCTCCGGTGGCACACGCCGACAGGAAGCCCATCGACGGTACGGCGATCAGGCCGAGCGCCGCGGACCGCTTGATCAGGTCGCGGCGGTTCGTGCCCGCACCGGTGTTGTTCAGGTCGGAAGTGGATCCCATGCTCAAGTCCTCGCCTTCTCCAGGACTCAGGCGGTGAACCGGATCCTCCCCGGCACCGCGGTGATGTGCTGTGTCGTGCCGGGATCGAATCCCGGGTCCCGGGCCGGAAAGGCATCTCCGGAGCGGTGTCCGGAAATGTTCTGCCCCGAGGGAACGCAGTTGGAGCTGGGTGGTGCCGATAAGTTCCGGGATCGGCGGAGATACCCGGCTTTCGTGCTCCCGCACGTCCTGCCGATTCCCCCTGGTCCCCCGGGTCCGGCCGCGGCCTGAACACGGCCGGGGCAGACGCCGACAGGTATAGTCCACTCCCTGTGAGCTGGGCAAGATCGAATGCAGGTTTGGGCGCCGGTCTTTTCCGAGTTGAGACCTCCCGGAAATAAGCCGCAGCCCGGGAGATGTCGATCTTCCCAACTCCCGTGCATACAAAGGATGTAGTGGTATGGCTCGGGTGGGAAGCCGCTGACGTGTCCAGGTGGGGATGAGCGGCGCGAAATCCGCGCTGCGGGGCATTTCGCGACGCCGTGCGTTCGAGGAGTGAACGCGTGGCCCGCATTCAAGGTGCGCGTTCCAGCCATGGACGGTCCGTTCCGGTCAGCGCTCCACGAGGCCGCCGCGCACCCGTTCGGCGCCCCGCCGGGTCTATCCGTGCGCACCACGCGCGAGTACGCTGGGTAACAGCCCGTGGACCGTGCGTCGCCGTCGGCGCGGTGGCCTTCGTCCGGCGATCATTCGGGCCCACGGAGACCTTCACGTCAGCGGCTGCCTGTTCGCGGGCAGGTGCTCCCGCTTCATGAGCGCCGCTCAGTGCACACCCGACTGGAGTCCCCCGTGTCCGCTGCCGGACGGCGCCTCAGCCCTGGGACCCCTCGTGCACGGCTACTTCGTCGACGAACTCCTCCTGATCACCCCCCTCCACCGTGTCGCCGGAGTACGCCTGTACGGCGAGGGCGTCGGCGCCCACAAAGCCTCCCTGGCGCCTGCCGTGGCCGCGTACAGCCGCTGCGCCGAAGAGATCACGGTGGATCCGACGCAGGTTCACCACCCGGCCGACAGCGCCCTGGAGACCCTCGTCGCCCTCGCGGGCGGCCTCACCCCGCCCCGGCGACCGCTGGTGCCGGCCGGCCCCGAACCCCGGATCCGGGAGCGGCCGGCCGCCGGAGGCCGGGACCGGATCGAAACGCTGCGACTGAATCAAGGATGCCAACCCGTCCCCCGACCCACGCCAACACCCTTGACACCACTGTCCACTTACCTCCCTACTGGACGTTGCGCAGCGAACTGACAACGTTGTCGACACCGCCGGAGGGTGCTCACCGATGCAGGGCAGATCAATCCGATCAAGCCGATACAGACACCGCCTCGCCACCACGGCGGCCCTGGGGGCTGCCGCACTGGTACTGACGGCGGTCGGTCAAGGGGCCGCGGCCGCGGCGCAGACCCAGAAGCCGCATCCGGCCCAGGAGTTCAGCTCCTCCTTCGAGGCGGGCCAGCCCGCCCCGGACTGGCTGAACACGGTCGACACCGCCAAGGACGGCAGCAAGCGGGCGAGCGGCGTCGACGGCGGCTTCGGCGGCGGCATCCCGGGCAGTGTCAACGCGCACGTCACGGACGTCCGTGCCAGCGACGAGAACACGGGCGGCGGTGAGACCAAGGAGAACCTGCTCGACGGCGAGTCGAGCAGCAAGTGGCTGGCGTTCACGCCGACCGCCTGGGTCGAGTACGACCTGGACGCGCCGGCCAAGGTCACCAAGTACGCGCTGACCTCCGCCAACGACCACGACGAGCGCGACCCGAAGGACTGGACCCTGAAGGGTTCGGCCGACGGCAAGGAGTGGACGACGCTCGACTCCCGCTCCGGCGAGGCGTTCGACAAGCGGCTCCAGACGAAGACGTACGAGATCGAGAAGCCGGCCGAGTACGCCCACTTCCGGATCGAGTTCACGAAGAACAACGGCGCGAGCGACGCCACCCAGCTCGCCGACCTGCAGCTGTCGACCGGTGACGAACAGAGCCCCGCTCCCGAGGACATGCTGTCCCTCGTGGACCACGGGCCGAGCGCCTCGCCGACGGCCAAGGCGGGCGCCGGCTTCACCGGCAAGAACGCGCTGCGCTACGCCGGTACGCACAAGGGTGACGGGCGCGCGTACTCGTACAACAAGGTCTTCGACGTCAATGTGTCGGTGCAGCGGGACACCGAGCTGTCGTACAAGATCTTCCCGTCGATGGCGGACACCGACCGGGACTACGACGCCACGAACGTCTCCGTCGACCTCGCCTTCACCGACGGCACGTACCTGAGCGACCTGAAGGCCGTCGACTCCAACGGCGGGCTGCTGACGCCCCAGGGCCAGGGCGACGCCAAGCGGCTGTACGTGAACCAGTGGAACGCCGTGAAGTCGGGCATCGGGTCCGTCGCCGCGGGCAAGACGATCGACCGGGTCCTGGTCGCGTACGACTCCGCGAAGGGGCCGTCGAAGTTCCGCGGCTGGGTCGACGACGTCTCCATCGACCGGGCCGAACCGACGCGTCCCAAGGCGCACTTGAGCGACTACGCGTCCACGACGCGCGGCACGAACTCCAGTGGCGGCTTCTCGCGCGGCAACACGTTCCCGGCGACGGCCGTCCCCCATGGCTTCAACTTCTGGACGCCGGTGACCAACGCCGGGTCTCTCAGCTGGCTGTACGACTACGCGCGGGACAACAACGCGGACAACCTGCCCACGATGGAGGCGCTGGCTGCGAGCCATGAGCCGAGTCCGTGGATGGGCGACCGCCAGACGTTCCAGATGATGCCGTCGGCCGCGGCCACGGTGGACACGTCGAGGACCGGGCGTGCGCTGCCGTTCAAGCACGAGAACGAGACGGCCAAGCCGTACTACTACGGCGTGAAGTTCGAGAACGGCGTACAGGCGGAGATGGCGCCGACCGATCACGCCGCCGCGCTGCGCTTCACCTATCCGGGCGACAACGCGAGCGTCATCTTCGACAACGTCTCCGAGCAGGGCGGCCTCACGCTCGACAAGGACAGCGGAGTCGTCACCGGCTACTCGGACGTCAAGTCGGGCCTGTCGACGGGCGCCACGCGCCTCTTCGTCTACGGGACCTTCGACAAGCCGGTCAAGGACGCCGAGGCCTCCGGTGTGAAGGGGCACTTCACCTTCGACGCGGGCAAGGACCGCACGGTCACCCTGCGTCTCGCGACCTCGCTCATCAGCATCGACCAGGCGAAGGACAACCTGGCGCAGGAGCTGCCGCAGAAGAAGTCGTTCACGTCGGTGCGCAACGCGGCGCGCGCCCAGTGGGACGCGCTGATGGACAAGGTGGAGGTCGAGGGCGCGACGGACGACCAGCGCACGACGCTGTACTCGTCCCTGTACCGCCTGTACCTGTACCCCAACTCCGGTTTCGAGAAGGTCGGTTCGAAGTACCAGTACGCGTCGCCGTTCTCGCCGATGACCGGTCCCGACACCCCGACCCACACCGGCGCGAAGATCGTCGAGGGGAAGCCGTACGTCAACAACGGCTTCTGGGACACGTACCGCACGACCTGGCCCGCGTACTCGCTGCTGACCCCGAAGAAGGCGGGCGAGCTGGTCGACGGGTTCGTGCAGCAGTACAAGGACGGCGGCTGGATCTCCCGGTGGTCGTCGCCCGGTTACGCCGACCTGATGACCGGCACGTCGTCGGACGTGGCGTTCGCCGACGCGTACGTGAAGGGCGTCGACTTCGACGCCGAGTCCGCGTACAAGGCGGCCGTGAAGAACGCGACCGTGGTGCCGCCTGCCTCGGGTGTCGGCCGCAAGGGCATGGAGACCTCCCCCTTCCTCGGCTACACGAGCACCGCCACCGGCGAGGGCATGTCGTGGGCGATGGAGGGCTACATCAACGACTACGGCATCGCGCAGATGGGCCAGGCCCTCTACAAGAAGACGGGCAAGAAGCAGTACAAGGAGGAGTCGGAGTACTTCCTCAACCGCGCCCGTGAGTACGTGAACATGTTCGACGACAAGGCCGGCTTCTTCCAGGGCAAGGATGCCAAGGGGAACTGGCGGGTGGACTCGGCGAAGTTCGACCCGAGCATCTGGGGTTACGACTACACCGAGACCAACGCCTGGGGTTACGCCTTCACGGCGCCGCAGGACAGCAAGGGTCTCGCGAACCTGTACGGCGGCAGGGACGGCCTCGCGAAGAAGCTCGACACGTTCTTCGCTACGCCGGAGACCGCGACGTCGGACGTCGCCGGGTCGTACGGCGGTGTCATCCACGAGATGACCGAGGCGCGCGACGTCCGGATGGGCATGTACGGCCACTCCAACCAGGTGGCGCACCACATCACGTACATGTACGACGCGGCGGGCCAGCCGTACAAGACGCAGGAGAAGGTCCGTGAGGTCCTCTCCCGCCTCTACACGGGCAGCGAGATCGGGCAGGGCTACCACGGTGACGAGGACAACGGCGAGCAGTCGGCCTGGTACCTCTTCTCCTCGCTCGGCTTCTACCCGCTCGACATGGCCAGCGGCGAATACGCCATCGGCTCCCCGCAGTTCACGAAGATGACGCTGCACCTGGAGAACGGCAAGAGCCTTGTCGTCAAGGCGCCGAAGAACAGCGCGAAGAACATCTACGTGCAGGGCGTGAAGGTCAACGGCCGCACCTGGTCGAAGACATCGCTGCCGAACTCGGTCGTCTCCAACGGTGGCACCATCGAGTTCGCGATGGGCTCGAAGCCGTCGACGTGGGGCACCGGCAAGGACGCGGCGCCCACGTCCATCACGAAGGACGACAAGGCGCCGACGCCCCGCAAGGACGCGATCACGGGCTCGGGCCCGCTGTTCGACAACTCCTCGGCGACGAGCGCGAGTACGGAGTCGGTGGAGCTGCCGGTGGGCACGGAGAACTCGGACGGCACGAAGGCCGTGCAGTACACGCTGACGTCGGCCGACAAGGCGAAGGCCCCGACGGGCTGGACCCTGGAGGCATCGGACGACGGCACGTCCTGGAAGGCACTCGACAAGCGGTCCGGCGAGTCCTTCACCTGGGACAAGCAGACGCGGGCCTTCTCGGTCCCGTCGCCGCACAGTTACAAGCACTACCGGCTGGTGTTCACCGGTGGGGCGGCGACGGTGGCGGAGGTGGAGCTGCTTTCGTGACACGCCCGAGGTGAGGGCGTGAACTGAAGTCAGGGGCGGGCGTGGAGAGTTCACGCCCGCCCTTGGCGTTCCGGGAAGCGCGGGCCCGCGGCTTTCAGGAGGGGCAGCTGCCCTTCTTGTCACCGCGGTAGGTGCGGTACGGCGACCGCTGCTGCGCGGCGGCGCCCGACGCGGGCGGGAACTCGACGACCGGGACCGGCTTGCAGACCGCCCACTGGTCGTTCTCCCCGGGGCCCGTGAAGCCGTAGGTGCCGCTCGCGCCCACCAGACAGCCGCTGCAGACCGATCCGTCGACGGTCGAGGTGGTCAGCGTGTTGTACACGTCCTTGGCCGTCGGCAGCCGGGCGGGCTCCGGGGTCTGCGCTCCGCCCTCGTTGACCTCGCGGTAGGTGCGGTCCACCGCGCCGGCGAGCAGGCCGAAGCCGTCGTAGTACATCGCCGCGTAGCCGTCGGAGAGCGCCGAGGGACCCAGGTCGTACTCCTTCTCGATCTCCTGGAAGCGGGCCAGGAAGGCGGCGGAGCCCCGTGGCGGGGAGCCTTCGCCGTCCGCCCAGGCGGGGTCGTAGGCGGAGGCGTCCACGATCGTCGCGTTGATGGAGCGCAGGCTGCGCTCGATGGCCTCGGTGCTCAGGGTGGGTTCGAGGCCGATGCCGATCTTCAGGATCCGCAGCCTCCGGCTCCCGTCACAACTGCCGGTCTCCGCGAGGCGGTTGATGAAGGCGGGCAGGTCCTGGTCGCGGCCGGCGAAGAAGACGGTGTCCACTTCGTTGCGGCAGATCTTCTCGGCCGCGTCGGCGAACCGCTGCGGAATGCCCTGGTCGTCGCCGGAGGAGCCGATGAAGTGGGAGTTGTTCTTCTCCAGGTCGTAGGTGGCGTCGAAGCGCTTCTCGAACACGGCCCGCAGGTCCTGCGAGTAGACGTCGCCCTCGCGGCTGTCCCAGACGAGGAAGCCGCGGCCCTTCTCCCGGTGCGCTTTCAGATACCTGTCGAGGGCCTGGGAGAACTGCTCGTTGTTGGGGGACGTCTTGAAGAAGTAGCGGGAGTTCATCGAGGCCGCGGTGATCACGGGGCCCACGGTGGGGATCGCGCGGCCGGACAGGTCGGCGACCGCCTCGCGCGTGTGGGTCGTGCTGCTGGGGATGCCGGTCACGCCGGCCAGCGGCGCCTCCTCGTCCCGGGTCAGTTCGTCGAGCCGGTCGACGACGTCCTGCCACTCGTCGAGGTCCCGGCCGTCGGGGGCGAGCAGCAGTTGGTAGTGGGGGCCACCGGTCCGGTTCGCCTGCTGCTGCGCCGCGAGGGCGCCGGCCAGGGCGCGCTGGATCATCTCGCGGGTCATGGCGCTGGTGGAGTCCGAGGTGAACGGCATCATCAGCGCGATCCGCACGTACGGGATGCGGGCCGTCCTGCCCTGCGGATCGTCCCACTGGCGCTCCACACTCGCGTTCTCGTCCGCCACGGCGCGGACGAGGCGGTCGATGGCGGGGTCGCCCGTATCGAAGGCCCGCGCGGTGACGCCGACGCAGTCGTCCCCGCGCTTGTCCATGCCGTCGCCGCACGGACCCGGACGGGACTGCTGCCAGATGACGAGGGTGCCGGTCAGCGCGAGTACGACGACGAGGGCGACGCACCAATCCAGCGGACCCCACTCCTTGGGCCGGCCACTGAACATCATGATCCTTCGCTGGCGGGGATGGGCAGGGGCTGTCTCCTGCGGGCGGCGGACGGCCAGTCGCGGGCGCCCCTGCCGAGCGCCGCGTACCACGTGGAGTGGCGCCGGGAGAGGAAGCCGAGTTCGTCGCCGACGGCCTGGCACAGCGTCTCGGCGTCGGGGTCGATGGCCGCGTCGGCGTACGGCTCGGAGAGGTACCACAGGGCGTGCAGGAGCCGGTTGATGCCACGGCCCGCCTCGTCGAGGTGGGTGTAGCGGGAGGCGTGCTCGCCGAGCGCGATCTCCACGCGCTGGTCGGTCCAGAGGGCGGCGCCGTCGGCGGAGCTGCCGGTGGGCGGCGTCGGGGCGGACGCGCAGCGCCGCAGACACAGCAGCCAGTGCTCGACGCTCTGTTCGGCCTCCTCGGCGTCGAACTCGTCGGCCAGCATGTCCACCACCTGTGCCGCGTTCCCGGCGGCCAGGCTGTGCCGCAGCGCGTCGGCCTCCTCGGTGTCGGCGCGCCGGACGTGGTGCAGGTGCAGGAAGCGGTGGATCTCGTGCCAGCTGTGCGGTTCGTCGCTGTGCGGCAGGGTGCGGCGGGCCTCGTGGACGAGGAGCGTCTGCAGCAACGTGTGCTCCACCAGCGGCAGTTCGGAGGGCACTGGCCGCTGCCACTGCCGCTCCACGAGGTACCGGGCCGCCGCGTTCACCGGCAGTTGCTCCGGGCCGTCGAGGCCCAGGTCCTCGGCGAGCGCCTCGGCGGCCTCGTGGTCCCGGGCGAGGCAGAGCACGACGAGCCGCTCGCGCTGGCGCCGGTCGGGGAGCAGTTCCTCCAGGAGCACCTGGGTGACGGGCCTGCCGCTCTCGGTCTCCAGGTTCAGCAGATCCTTGGGGGTGACGGTGCGGTGCTGCCCGGCCGCGTGCACCACCGCGTCGCAGAGCAGCTTCCCGGCCAGCGGGTGCCCGCCGGTCAGTGCGTGCAGCGCGGAGGCCAGATGGGGGTGGAGCAGCCGGGACGAGGCCCGGTCGAGCATGGCCAGGACGTCATCGCGGCCGAGGGGGGTGAGCGGCACGACGAGCAGCCCGGCGGACGGGTCGTGTCCCGTGCGCTGCCAGACGTGCGCGACGTGGTCGCGCTGCGGGCCGCCCGCCGGGGGCAGCAGATCGTCGAGCTCGCGGCGTACGGCGTACGGGGCCTCGTCCTCGGGCACGTCGCCGAGGCGGGTGGCGACGACGGTGATCCGGTCGCGGACGGGGCGCTGTGGTGCGGCCCGGTGGTCGAGGAGCAGTTCGAGGAAGCGCTGTCCCGCGACGGTGTGCGCCTCGTCGAGCAGGATCAGCGGCCAGGGTTCGCGGTTCCAGCGGCGCAGGCCTCCGTAGGCGCCGGCGACTTCCTGGAGGAAGGCCGCCATGAGGTCGTGCTCGACGGCGCGCCGGTAGTCGCCCCCGCGGTGGAAGCGGCGGCCCAGTTCGACCAGCGGGTCCCGGCCGTCGTCGGCGTCGTCGGCCCGGAGGCGGCGGCGCTCGTACCACTGGCGGGCGGGGCCCAGCGGCCGCAGCGTCTCCAGTTCGCGCAGGACGGCCCGGGTGACCGGGAGGGAGTCGGCCTCCTCGGCGGCGTCGGCCGGGGCCCCGGTGTGCGCGGCGATGGACGCCTCGACTTGCGCGGACCATGCCCGGGCGACCTCCCGCTCGTCGCCGGTGCGCAGGCCGCAGGCGAGGAGCAGGCGGGCGTGACGGGCGCAGACGGCGTCCCGTTCCTCGGCGTCGCCCGCGTGCCAGCCGGACACGGCGAACAGGCCGGGCACGAGCACCGGGAACCTGGTGAGGGCCGGTGTGAACGCGCGCACCAGCTGCTCCATGATCTCCGCCAGGTCCGCGGCGCGTGCCGCGCCGGGCCCGCCCGCCGGGACGGGCCGTGCGGCGTCCGGCTCGACGGGGGTGCCCGCGGGGACGACCCGTACATGGGCGAGGGGCAGTCGTCGGTGGTAGTGCCGGGCCAGCCCGTCGAGGACGGCGCTGCGGCCCGTGCCGTGCTGGCCGGTGAGCAGGACGACCGGCACGTCGTCACCGAACTCCCGCTTTCTCCGGGCCCGTTCGTCGTAGGCGAGGCCGGTGAGCGAGGGGACGAGTGAGCGCACCACGGGGTCGCGTGCGTACAGGAATGGCGCTGGCGACCTGCCCATCAGATGTGTCCCGGTTCCCCTCGGTGTGTTCTCGGCGCGCTTTCGGTGTGCTCAGCTCTCTCAAGGCTGCGGATATATCTCCAGGCCGACTCCGGCGGGCAGGTGCTCGGCCGCGCTCACGTTGCGCGAGTAGGCGAGCCGTACCCGGCGCAGCGCGCTCATGGCCTTCAGGGACGACAGGTCGATGTCGGTCCCCTGGGTGAGGTGCAGCTCCACCAGGCCGGGCAGCCAGCGGGCGATGCGCCGCAGCGACACGGGGGCGCCGGGTTTCGCGTACACGTAGAGGTGGGTGACCGCGGAGATCTCCGCGCGCTGGCCGAAGAGCAGCACGCTCAGCTGCTCCGGCGACAGCGTCAGGGTGCGCAGCGTCTCCACCTTGGCCAGGGCCTTGCCCCAGTCGTCGGGGAGCAGCTTGTCCCCGGCCTCGTGCAGGCGCAGCTCCGTCAGCTGCGCGGCGCGGTCGATGTCGCCGAGTTCGACGGTGCCCGGCGGTACCGCGAGGACCCGGAGCCGGTCGAGGTAGGGCAGTTCGGCGATGCCGCGCCAGGGTACGTCGGCGCCCACGTGCAGGGCGTCGAGTCCGGCGCAGCCCGCCAGGTCCGACAGCGGCTCGAACTGCGGGAGGTCGGCGAGGGCGAGGCTGCGCAGGCGGGGCAGCCGGGTCAGCGGCGCCGGGTCCGTGAGGTTGCGGCAGCTCTGCAGGGTCAGCTCTTCGAGGGCTCCGAAGTCGTCGAGGAGCGCCAGGTCGTCCAGGCGCAGCGCGCCGCGCAGCCGCAGCTCGCGCAGTCGGCCCGGGTCGAGGGCGGCCCGGACCGCCGCGGGGTCGAAGTCGCCGTGGATGCCGACGCGTTCGCAGCCGGGCATGGTGGCGAGGGCGGCCAGCTCGGCCGCCGAGCGTACGGTGACGGGTTCTGCCGGGGAGGTGGCGAGCAGTGGCCGGATGATCTCGTCGGCGTAGGTGTCGGTGTCGAACCGGTCCCAGTGGCCCAGGAGTTGGGCCCGGACGGCGGACTGGCGGGTGGAGAGGAACTCGCGCAGTCGCGGGATGGCGGCGTCCCCGCCGATCTGGCAGATCGCGTGGACCGTGGCGAGCTCCTCGTCGCCGTCGAGTGCGTCGGCGCCGGGCAGCAGGCCGAGCAGTAGGGGTCCGGTGCGGGCGAGCACCCTGGCCTGGCGCAGGCTGCGGGGCGGCAGCATGCGGGACGCCTCGGTCTCGATGGTCTGCCGTACGGCGGGTTCCAGCCGTGTCGCCTGTTCCAGGGAGGCGAGGGCGAGCAGGCGCAGGCGGGCCTGGACGGTGACGTCCTTCTCACGGTTGCCGCGGTCGCTCAGCCGCATCAGCAGATCGGCGCGGCCGTTGTGATCGGCCTGTGCGACGGCCATCTGGACCACGTCCTCCCACTGGTCGAGGTGAGCGTTCTTCACCAGCAGGCCGAAGTCCCGCTCCTCCAGTACAGCCTTCGCACCCAGGTAGTCCTGAAACGTGCGATGCACGAAGTCGACGGCGCCTGCGGCGGGTTCGCGCAGCAGTCCGGAGCGTTCGAGCAGGTGCTGGAGGGCGTCCTCGGGCTCTCCGAGACGGTCCAGGCTGGGCACTTGGGGCTGGAGGCGGCGCACCACGTCCACGGCGTCGTCGCGTTCGATCTGCGTGCGTTCGTTGCGGATCAGCCAGTACGCGAGGCGCTTGAGCGGTTCGGTGGCGGCCTCCTCGTCCAGCTCGGGACCCCCGCCACGGCCGTACAACTCCCTTTCCATGTCGCGTCGTTCGAGGAGCATGGACAGGGCCGCCTTGTAGAGGGCGGCGCGGCCGCGCGGCAGGAATCCGCGGCGCTCGCGGTGCAGGGCGCAGATCAGGCTGCACATCAGCGGGTTGGTGGCGAGCCTGCTCAGGCCAGGACCGGCGCGCAGGGCCTGGATCAGCTCCTCGTCGAGTCCGGGGCGGGCGCCGGCCGCCGTGTGCCAGCGCCGGATGAAGGTCTTGAGGTCGCCGGGGCGCAGCGCGTCGAGGGTGAACTCGTGGAATCCTTCGCCGCTCAGCCAGCCGGGGCCGAGGGCGGAGGGGCGGGTGGTGGCGAGCCACAGGTTGCCGGGGAAGACGCCGAGGAGTTCGCGCAGCCAGGCGCGGGTGCGGGTGCGGTCGGCCTTGGGGATCTCGTCGAGGCCGTCGATGAGGAGCAGGCCGCGGCCGTTCTGCAGGACGCGGGTGGCCCAGCCGTCGGGTTCGGTGCCCACCAGCGGACAGTCCATCCAGCGCAGAAAGTCCCCGGGCAGCGGGAGTTGGGCGCCGTCGCGGGCGAGGGTGCGCAGCGGGAGCACGAAGGGGACGCGGCCCAGGAGCTGCGGCAGATGGCCCGGCACGCTGTCCTGCTGGGCGGTGGTGAGGGCGAGCCACTGCACGAAGGTCGTCTTGCCGGTGCCCGCGAGGCCGTGCAGCAGGACGCGCCCCCGGGTGGCGAGGGCCGCTTCGACGCTCTCCTCCAGGCCCGTCTCGCGGTCGTCGTCGACCGTGTCGGACGGGACGTCCTCGGAGGCCGGGGCGGCGACGGCGCGCAGTCTCAAGTAGGCGGATTCCAGGGGCCATTCGTGACCGCTCGGGTCGCGCAGGTCGACACCGTAGAGGGTGAGCCGGCCGTGCCGCTGGACGACGTAGCGCGCGTAGCTCTCCTCGAAGCGGCCGTCGAGGGGCCCCCAGTCGTCACCCGACACGCGGCGCAGCACGACGTCCAACGTGGCATGCACTTCCCGTAGTTCACGGGAGTCCTCCAGGCGCGCCCGCGCCTCGAACCCGGGCCGCTGGGTGAAGAACCGCACCAGGTGGACGCAGGCCGTCTCGAGGAGCCGGTCGTGGAAGAGCGCGGCGTCCCGGGTCAGCAGCCGCCGGGTGTCGGCACCGGCTTGACGGGACAGTGCGGCGGCGAGCTTCTCGGGCCCGAGCAGGAAGACCCGTACGTCGTCCATGTCCAGCTCGCCGAACGCGAACAGGGTCCGGGTCAGGGCCTGGCCGACGGCGTCGTGCTCATCGTCCTCGATGGGCCGCTCGTGCGGGCCGGCCGCGCGCACCGCGCGCCGCACCAGTTCGCGGGAGAGCCGGTGCAGATCGTCCCGGCTGACGGTGGGGTGGTCCCCCACGAAGGACAGCATGTGCCTCATCCGGACGGGCCGTTCGCCGAACTCGGCCCCCGGTACCTTGGCCGGCGGCAGCACGAGCCGCTTCAGTAACGGCACCACCACCGCGGACGCGATCCGCAGCCCCACTGCCCCCGGTTCCACTGCCCACCCCCGTCGGCGTGCGCCTCTGGACACACACGCACGCCGTCCACCATAGGGCCCTCCCGCGTCACCCGCGGAGACCTCCGGCGCAGGCCGTGACACGGCGAAGGGCCGCACCCCGCCGAGCGGGGTGCGGCCCAACCGCCGTACCGGATCCCTTAGTTGCGGATCAGGTTGCGGAGCACGTACTGCATGATGCCGCCGTTGCGGTAGTAGTCCGCCTCGCCGGGGGTGTCGATGCGGACGACCGCGTCGAACTCCACGCCGGTGTCGGTGGTGACCTTGACCGTGCGCGGGGTCGTGCCGTTGTTCAGCTCCTCGACGCCGGTGAAGGAGAAGGCCTCCTCGCCGGTGAGACCGAGGGTCTCGGCGTTCTGGCCCTCCGGGAACTGGAGCGGCAGGACGCCCATGCCGATGAGGTTCGAGCGGTGGATGCGCTCGTACGACTCGGCGATGACGGCCTTGACGCCGAGGAGCGCGGTGCCCTTGGCGGCCCAGTCGCGGGACGAGCCCGAGCCGTACTCCTTGCCGGCCAGGATGGCCAGCGGGGTGCCCTGCTCGATGTAGTTGCGCGAGGCGTCGTAGATGAACGAGACCGGCGCGTCCGGCTGGGTGAAGTCGCGGGTGTAGCCGCCCTCGGTGCCCGGCGCGATCTGGTTGCGCAGGCGGATGTTGGCGAACGTGCCGCGGATCATGACCTCGTGGTTGCCACGGCGCGAGCCGTAGGAGTTGAAGTCACGACGCTCCACACCGTGCTCGGTGAGGTACTTGCCGGCCGGGGTGTCGGCCTTGATCGCACCGGCCGGGGAGATGTGGTCGGTGGTGACCGAGTCGCCCAGCTTGGCGAGGACGCGGGCGCCCGTGATGTCGGAGACCGGGGTGGTCTCCATCGTCATGCCCTCGAAGTAAGGGGGCTTGCGGACGTACGTCGACTCGCTGTCCCACTCGAAGGTGTTGCCGGTCGGGATCGGCAGCGCCTGCCACTGGGCGTCGCCCGCGAAGACGTCGGCGTAGGACTTGTTGAACATGTCCTCGCCGATGGAGTTGGCGACGACGTCGTTGACCTCGGCCTCGGTCGGCCAGATGTCGGCCAGGTGGACGGGCTTGCCGTCCTGGTCGACGCCGAGCGCGTCCTTGGTGATGTCGACCTTCATCGAACCGGCGATGGCGTACGCGACGACCAGCGGCGGGGACGCCAGGTAGTTCATCTTGACGTCGGGGTTGATGCGGCCCTCGAAGTTCCGGTTGCCGGAGAGGACCGACGTCACGGCGAGGTCGGCGTCGTTGACGGCCTTGGAGACCTCCTCGGGCAGCGGGCCCGAGTTGCCGATGCAGGTGGTGCAGCCGTAGCCGACGAGGTTGAAGCCGACCTTGTCGAGGTAGGGGGTGAGCCCCGCCTTGTCGAAGTAGTCGGTGACGACCTTGGAGCCCGGGGCGAGGGTGGTCTTGACCCACGGCTTGCGGGTCAGGCCCTTCTCGACGGCCTTCTTCGCGACGAGCGCGGCGGCGACCATCACGTACGGGTTCGACGTGTTGGTGCAGGAGGTGATCGCGGCGACGGTGACGGCGCCGTGGTCGATCTCGTACGTCGAGCCGTCGGGGGCCGTGACCGTGGTCGGCTTCGTCGGGACGCCGTTGCCGGTCGCCGGGGCGTCGGACGCCGGGAAGGACTCCTTGCCGGCCTCCTCGTCGTCGGAGACGTAGTTGCGCACGTCCTGCGCGAACTGCTGCGAGGCGTTGGCGAGGACGATGCGGTCCTGCGGGCGCTTCGGGCCGGCGATCGAGGGGACGACCGTGGCGAGGTCGAGCTCCAGCTTCTCGGAGAAGTCGGGCTCGGCGGCCGGGTCGAGCCAGAGGCCCTGCTCCTTGGCGTACGCCTCGACGAGCGCGACCTGCTGCTCGGAGCGGCCGGTGAGCTTGAGGTAGTTCAGCGTCTCGCCGTCGATCGGGAAGATCGCGGCGGTGGAGCCGAACTCCGGCGACATGTTGCCGATGGTGGCGCGGTTGGCGAGGGAGGTGGCGGCGACGCCCTCACCGTAGAACTCGACGAACTTGCCGACGACGCCGTGCTTGCGCAGCATCTCGGTGATCGTGAGCACGAGGTCGGTGGCGGTGGTGCCGGGCTTGAGCTCACCGGTCAGCTTGAAGCCGACGACGCGCGGGATGAGCATGGAGACCGGCTGGCCGAGCATCGCGGCCTCGGCCTCGATGCCGCCGACGCCCCAGCCGAGCACACCCAGGCCGTTGACCATCGTGGTGTGCGAGTCGGTGCCGACCAGCGTGTCGGGGTAGGCCTGGCCGTTGCGGACCATGACCGTACGCGCCAGGTGCTCGATGTTGACCTGGTGGACGATGCCGGTGCCCGGGGGGACGACCTTGAAGTCGTCGAAGGCGGTCTGGCCCCAGCGCAGGAACTGGTAGCGCTCCTTGTTGCGGCCGTACTCCAGCTCGACGTTCTGGCCGAAGGCGTCCTTCGTGCCGAACTTGTCGGCGATGACGGAGTGGTCGATGACCAGCTCGGCCGGGGAGAGCGGGTTGACCTTGTCGGCGTCGCCGCCGAGCTCCTTGACGGCCTCACGCATGGTGGCGAGGTCGACGACGCAGGGCACGCCGGTGAAGTCCTGCATGATCACGCGGGCCGGCGTGAACTGGATCTCCTGCGAGGGCTGGGCCTGGGAGTCCCAGCCGCCGACGGCGCGGATGTGGTCGGCGGTGATGTTCGCGCCGTCCTCGGTGCGGAGCAGGTTCTCCAGCAGAACCTTGAGGCTGTAGGGAAGGCGAGCAGAGCCCTCGACCTTGTCCAGCCTGAAGATCTCATACGACTCGTCGCCCACGCGCAGCGTGCTGCGGGCGTCGAAGCTGTTCGCCGACACGACAGTCTCCTTCATATATGTGCGCGTTCCACCGCGATCCTGCCGCCTCGCCACGTTGCCGATCTGCCGAGGTAAGGCTAAGTTAGGTAACCCTTACCGTCAGACTCGACGGTGCCGTGCGGCCGCGGTGCGCCTCGGCAGATATCTCGATGTCGAGATAACTCTAGTACATCACTCCGTGGTGCCATCAAGCGGTGCCCTCCGACGTGCCGTCGCGCACGCCCGGCCACCCTCACCATCACCCCTTCATCGTCGTACGGGCCCGGGGGAAGCACCAGCGCTGCCCCCTCCGCGACTGATCGGGGGACGCGGGGGTATGCGGGAGAGACCGCAGACCGCACGGAAGGAGCCAGCTCTCATGCCGCTCACGTTCCGCAAAAGCTTCCGGATCCTGCCGGGAGTACGTCTCAACATCAACCGCAAGTCGTGGTCGATCACGACGGGCGGCTCGCACGGGCCGCGGCGGACGCACAGCAGTACCGGACGCCGCACGACCTCGATGGACCTGCCGGGCCCCTTCGGGTGGCGTCGGACCCATACGGCGAAGCGTCACTGAGTGCCGCCGTCGGGGCCGGTCGCCCACTCGGACCACCCGACATGCGTCATCTCATATCTGAGATAGCCTGCCGCCATGGCAGACGACTACCTCGTACGTATCGGCAAGCTCATCCGCGACGCCCGCCAGCACCGGGGCTGGACGCAGACGCAGCTCGCCGAGGCACTCGGCACCAGCCAGAGCGCCGTGAACCGCATCGAGCGCGGCAATCAAAACATCAGTCTTGAGATGATCGCCCGCATCGGCGAAGCCCTGGACAGCGAGATCGTCTCCCTGGGCTACGCCGGCCCGATGCACCTGCGGGTGGTCGGCGGCCGCCGGCTGTCCGGTTCGATCGACGTGAAGACGAGCAAGAACGCGTGCGTGGCGCTGCTCTGCGCCTCCCTGCTGAACCGGGGGCGCACGGTGCTGCGGCGCGTCGCACGGATCGAGGAGGTGTACCGCCTCCTGGAGGTGCTCAACTCGATCGGCGTGCGCACCCGCTGGGTCAACGATGGCGTGGACCTGGAGATCGTGCCGCCCGCGCAGCTGGACATGGGCGCCATCGACGAGGAGGCGGCCCGCCGCACCCGCTCGATCATCATGTTCCTCGGCCCGCTGCTGCACCGCATGGACCGCTTCAAGCTGCCGTACGCGGGCGGCTGCGACCTCGGCACCCGCACGATCGAGCCGCACATGATCGCGCTGCGCCGCTTCGGCCTGGACATCACGGCCACCGAGGGGCTCTACCACGCAGAGGTGCAGGCGGACGTCACGCCGGACCGCCCGATCGTGCTGACCGAGCGCGGCGACACCGTGACGGAGAACGCGCTGCTCGCCGCGGCGCGGCACGACGGCTCGACCGTGATCCGCAACGCCTCGTCCAACTACATGGTCCAGGACCTGTGCTTCTTCCTGGAGGCCCTGGGCGTCCGGGTCGACGGCATCGGCACGACGACGCTGACCGTGCACGGGGTGCCGCACATCGACGTGGACGTCGACTACTCGCCGTCCGAGGACCCGGTCGAGGCCATGAGCCTGCTGGCCGCGGCGATGGTCACCGAGTCCGAGCTGACCGTGCGCCGGGTGCCGATCGAGTTCCTGGAGATCGAGCTGGCCGTCCTGGAGGAGATGGGGCTCGACCACGACCGCTCGGCCGAGTACGTCGCCGACAACGGGCGTACGCGCCTCGTGGACCTCACCGTCCGCCCCTCCAAGCTGGAGGCGCCGATCGACAAGATCCACCCGATGCCGTTCCCGGGCCTGAACATCGACAACGTCCCGTTCTTCGCGGCGATCGCGGCGGCGGCCCAGGGCAAGACCCTGATCCACGACTGGGTCTACGACAACCGTGCGATCTACCTGACCGACCTCAACCGGCTCGGCGGCCGCCTGCAGCTCCTCGACCCGCACCGGGTACTGGTCGAGGGCCCGACCCGCTGGCGGGCCGCCGAGATGATGTGCCCGCCCGCGCTGCGCCCGGCCGTGGTCGTGCTCCTCGCGATGATGGCGGCCGAGGGCACCTCGGTGCTGCGCAACGTGTACGTCATCAACCGCGGCTACGAGGACCTGGCGGAGCGCCTCAACTCCGTGGGCGCCCAGATCGAGACGTTCCGCGACATCTGATCCGGCGGGGTGTGAGGGTGGGCCCATGAGGTACCACCGCGCCCCTGTCTCCCTTGCCGTGTGCGCCGCCCTCGCCCTGCTCGTCGGGTGCGGGGGCGGCGCCGTGTCCGAAAGCGACAAGTCCCCGGCCCCGAGCGGGAGTTCGGGTAGTGGGGGTGTGCCCCCGGTGCCGGAGGCCGGCCGCGGCCCGGCCGCCGGGAAGGGGTCCAAGGATCCCGACGACGTCAACGGGGACGGGTACCGGGACCTCGTCGTGCCGGTGACGCCCCGCTCCGACCCCGACGAGGGGCCCGGGATCACGCACGAGCGGGTCGGCGTCGTGTTCGGGTCCGCGCACGGACTCGATCCGGCGACCCGGGCGGTGTACGGGCGCGGCGACCTCGGACTGCCGCCCGCCGCCGCGTCGGGCGGCGACGACGACAACGTTGCCGCGGACGCGGTGACCGTCGCCGACCTGGACGGCGACGGCTTCCCCGACTTCGTGGCGCCGGCCGGCGGGACGGACGTGGAGGTCGGCGGCATCTCGATGGGGCGCAACGTCCCGTACATCGCGTGGGGTACGCCGACCGGCCCCGGCGGAGCCGGCACGAAGGCGACACCGCTTCAACTCCCCTCCGGCGTATCGGAGTTCGGCATCGGCATCGACGTACGCGGGGACTTCGACGGGGACGGCCACCCCGATGTGGCCGGGGTCTCCCGCGACACCGGGACGGTGTGGATCCTGTACGGCCCGTTCTCCCGGTCCGGTGCCCCGGCGCGGAGCGGCACCCTGCCCGGCGCCGACGGGACGCTGTACGCCGACGCCCTCGACCCGGCCGGGAAACCGAAGGTCACGGCGCTCCTCCTGCACCACATGGACGACGGCGAGCAGACGTCCGGCACGCTCTACGCCGATCCGCGCACCGGCACCGGACGGGAAGTCCGCAAGGGGAACGCGTACGCCTTCGGGGACTTCGACGGCGACGGCCGGCGGGATCTTGCCATTGGCGACGACGGCAGCCGCAACGACGAGCCGGGGTCCGAGACGGAGGCGCCGGACGTCGAGGATTCGCTGTCCGTGTACCCGGGCGCCGGGGGCGCCCCGACGACGTACCGGCTGCCGACGGCGCCGGCGGCGGCCCGCACCGACTACGGCCCCGGCGGGTATCTCGCCGCCGACCCGGACGGGGACGGCCGCGACGGCATCCTCGTCGCCACCTACGACGGTGCCACGCTGATCGACGGGTCCGAGCGGCGCACCGTGCGGCGCCGGGGCCCCGCCCGCACGGGCGGGAAGAAGATCCCGGCGAAGTGGCGTCACGCCCGGCCGTACGCCGCCGCCGACTTCGACGCGGACGGCCGGGACGAGGTGGTGATGGGCTGGGGGGCCGACGCCCTGTTCGGGCTGTACGGGCAGCGGCCCACGCACTGGTGGATCACGTCGGGCGCCTCGGGACGGGACGTCACCTCGTTCGCCCTGACCCAGGGCCCCTAGGTGTATTGATCATGAGCGTTGTCAACGCTGGCGGGCTCGATCATGGCGAAGGCCCCCGTGTGTGGTGGAGGTGTCGAATCTTCACCGCACGGAGGCCTTCGTGTCCCACCGTAAGGCCCGGCTGACCGTTCACGGCAGGCGCCTGCTGGTCGAGCGGGTCCGTACCGGCCGCCCCGTCGCGCACGTTGCGGCCGAGAGGGGCATCTCACGGCCCACCGCCCACTAGTCGTCGGAGGGGCCTGAATCGGCGAATTCCCGGATCGCCTTCGCCAGGGCGCGCGGCTGGTCCAGCGGGATCAGCGTGCCGCACTCGTCCAGCTCCACCAGGCGCCCCTGCGGCAGCAGTTCGGCCAGCCGGCGGCCGTGGGCGGGCGGCATCATCCTGTCCTGCCTGCCCCAGACGACAAGGGCCGGCCGGTCGTAGGTGCGCAGGGCCTCGGCCGCCTCCATCATCTCCGACTTCACGCTCGCGCGGAGGTAGTGCTGGAGAGTGGCGCGGGCCACGGGGTCCTTGCGCAGGGGCTCGACCCAGCGGTCGATCAGGTCGTGCGGGACGGGGCGGTGGGACATCACCGCGTACCCCGTGCCGGGCATCCGGCGCAACGGGCGCACGGAGAGGACCTGGGCGAGGAATGCCAGGCCGCCGGGGACCCGGGACGCCGCGTCGAGGAGTTTGCCGCCGGGTCCCGGAGGATAGTTGTCGAAGGCCTCGCAGCCCGCGATGACGAGACGGCCCACCCGCTCGGGCCGCTCGGCGACGAGCTGTTGGAGGCGGCCCGCGTCGTTCTCCACGAAGACGGTGTCGTCGCCCAGCTTCAGGGTGTCGGCGAACTCGCCGATGAGCAACGCCATGGTGCGGGGCGAGAGTTGGGCGCCGGGACGCAGCGGTGTGCGGTGACTGCCGTACGGGAGGGTCGGGACGATGCAGCGTACGGACGCGCCGAGTTCGTCCACGACGTGCCGCCACACCGTGCCGTCCTGGGCGAGCCCGTGCAGCAGGACCACGGGCGTACCGTCGCCGCCCGTGTCGTCGTACGCGATCGGACCTACGGAGAGTTCGGCCAGTTGCGTCATGGCTCCGAGACTATGCCGCCCGTCCGGTCACGGCAGGACCGCCGTGCCGTCGAGTTCGACCAGGGCCTGTTCGTCCCAGAGGCGGGTGACGCCGATCACCGCCATCGCCGGGTAGTCGCGTCCCGCCAACTCCCGCCATATGCGGCCCAGTTCGCGTGTGTCGGCGCGGTACTGCGGCACGTCCGTCGTGTAGACGGTGACGCGTGCGAGGTCGGCCGGGGTGCCGCCCGCGTGCCGCAGGGCGGTGAGCAGGTTCGTCAGGGCCCGGGCGAACTGTTCGGGCAGTGTCGCGCCGGTGATCTTGCCGTCGGCGTCCAGGGACGTCTGGCCGGCCAGCAGGACCAGGCGGCTGCCGGTGGCGACGACGGCGTGCGAGAAGCCTGTGGGCGGGGAGAGTTCGGGCGGGTTCAGCCGTTCGGGGCCCTTGCGCGGCGCACTCATCGGGAGGCCTCTTCCTTGCGCGACGCGCGCGTCTTGTACAACTCGCGGGCGATGATGGTTCGTTGGACCTCGGTCGCGCCCTCGTAGATGCGCGGCGCCCGTACCTCCCGGTACAGGTGCTCCAGGAGGTGGCCGCGTCGCAGCGCCCGCGCTCCGTGCAACTGCACTGCGGTGTCGACGACTTGCTGGGCGGTCTCGGTCGCCAGGAGTTTGGCCATCGCCGCCCGGCGGGGCACTCCTTCGGCGCCCTCGTCGTGGGCCGCCGCTGCCGCGTACACCATGAGGCGGGCCGACTCGACGCGTACCGCCATGTCGGCGACCTGGTGGGCGACAGCCTGGAGATCCTTCAACGGGCCGCCGAACGCCTCCCGTTCGGCAGTGTGCGCGAGGGTCGCGTCGAGGGCCGCCTGCGCCATGCCGACGGCGAACGCGCCGACGCTGGGCCGGAACAGGTCCAGGGTGTTCATGGCGACCCGGAATCCGCCGCCGGCCTCGCCGAGCACGTCGGCCGGGCCCACCGGTACGCCGTCGAAGGCCAGGGAGCCGACGGGGTGCGGGGAGAGCATGTCGAGGTGGTCGCCGGTCAGGCCCGGCCGGTCGGCGGGGACCAGGAACGCGGTGACTCCGCGGGCGCCCGACGCCGGGCCGGTCCGGGCGAAGACGGTGTAGAAGTCGGCCTCGGGGGCGTTCGAGATCCAGCACTTCTCGCCGGTCAGGCGCCAGCCCGTACCGTCCGCGCCGTCCTTTTCGGCGCGCAGCGCGAGGGCCGCCGCGTCGGAGCCCGCGCCCGGCTCGCTGAGCGCGAACGCGGCGACCGCGCGGCCCGCGCCCACCTCCGGCAGCCAGCGCTCGCGCTGCTCCTTCGTGCCGTACGCGTGCACGGGGTGCGCCCCGAGACCTTGCAGGGCGAGGGCCGTCTCGGCCTCGGTGCAGACCCGGGCGAGGGATTCGCGCATCAGGCACAGATCGAGCGCGCCCGAGGTGAACAGGCGCTCAAGGAGGCCGAGTTGACCGAGTCCGGCGACGAGCGGGCGGTTGACGCGGCCCGGCTCGCCTTTCTCGGCGAGCGGAGCGAGACGTCGTCCGGCGTCCTCGCGCAGTTCGGCGCACCAGGCGGATCGGTCGGGTGCGAGCGAGAATGTGCCCATACGCCGGAGCTCCTCTCACGACGGCGGCCGGCCGGCCCCTCGACTCCACGAACGGTATCGCGCCCCGTTGACTGTCGTCACCATCACGATACGCTCGATGCGCGACCACGCCACGGCAAGGGGGCGCTCCACGATGAGGCCACAGACCCTGCAGTCCCTGCATCCGTCCGCCCACACCGACACGTTCGCGCGCGACCATCTGCCGCCCGCGGAGCTGTGGCCCCGCCTCGCCTTCGACCTGCCGGAGCTGCGCTACCCGGAGCGGCTCAACTGCGGCGCCGAACTACTGGACGCGACCGTGCGGCGGTTCGGCGCGGACCGGCCGGTGTTCCACTCCCCCGGCCGACCACCGTGGTCGTACGGCGAGTTGCAGGTCACCGTCGACCGGATCGCGCACGTGCTGACCGAGGACCTCGGGGTCGTGCCCGGCAACCGGGTACTGCTGCGCGGCCCCACCACGCCCTGCCTGGCGGCCTGTTGGCTCGCCGTGATGAAGGCGGGCGGCGTCGCCGTGACCGTGCTCGCACAGCAGCGGCCGGCCGAGCTGGCCACGATGTGCGAGATCGCGCGGGTGCGGCACGCGCTGTGCGACGTACGGTCGGTCGACGATCTGGCGAAGGCGGACGTGCCGGAGCTGCGGATCACCCCGTTCGGCGGCGACGGGCCCGACGACCTGGCGCACCTGGCCGCCCCGAAACCGGCGTCCTACGAGGCCGTGCCGACCGCGGCCGACGACGTCGCCCTGATCGCCTTCACCTCGGGGACGACCGGGCGGCCCAAGGGCTGCATGCACTTCCACCGGGACGTGCTCGCGATCGCCGACACGTTCGGGCGGCACGTCCTGAGGGCGGCGCCGGACGACGTGTTCGCGGGCAGTCCGCCGCTGGGGTTCACCTTCGGGCTCGGCGGGCTCGTGGTCTTTCCGTTGCGCGCCGGCGCCTCGGCGCTGCTGCTCGAAGAGGCGGGCCCGCGCCGGCTGCTGCCCGCCCTCGCCGAACACCGGGTGTCGGTCCTGTTCACGGCGCCGACGGCGTACCGGGCGATGCTCTCGGACCCGTCCTGGGACACGTACGACCTGACGCGTCTGCGCCGCTGTGTCTCCGCCGGGGAGAACCTGCCCGCCGCCACCTGGCACGCCTGGCACGAGGCGACCGGGCTGCGCGTCATCAACGGCATCGGGGCGACCGAGCTGCTGCACATCTTCATCTCCGCCGCCGACGACGCGATCCGGCCCGGCACCACCGGGCTCCCGGTGCCCGGCTGGCAGGCGCGCATCATCGACGCCGACGGGTCCGAACTCCCGGACGGGGAGCCGGGGTTGCTCGCGGTGCGCGGCCCGGTCGGCTGCCGCTATCTCGCCGACGAGCGGCAGACGGCGTACGTGCGCCACGGGTGGAACATCACCGGAGACACCTACGTCCGCGAACCCGACGGCTACTTCCGGTACGTCGCACGCGCCGACGACATGATCATTTCCGCCGGGTACAACATCGCGGGCCCGGAGGTGGAGGACGCGCTGCTGCGGCACCCGGACGTGACAGAGGCGGCGGTCGTCGGCAGGCCCGACGCGACGCGCGGCCAGATCGCGGTCGCCTGTGTGGTGCTGCGCGCCGGGGCGCGGCGGGACCCGGAGGCGCTGCGGGAGTTCGTACGGGCGGAGCTGGTGCCGTACAAGTGTCCGCGCGCGTTCGTGTTCCTGGACGCGCTGCCGCGGACCGCCACCGGCAAGCTCCAGCGGTTCCGGCTGCGCGAGCCCGGAACCGTACAGTGACCACGTGTCCGAGCAGCAGACCTCGCCCACCGGCCAGGCACACACCCCGCGCTCCCTCATCGTCACGCTCTACGGCGCCTACGGGCGCGGCTTCCCCGGGCCCGTCCCGGTCGCCGAGCTGATCCGGCTGCTCGGCGCCACCGGGGTCGACGCCCCCTCGGTGCGCTCGGCGGTCTCACGGCTGAAGCGGCGCGGCCTCCTGGTGCCCGCGCGCAGTGCCTCGGGAGCCGCCGGGTACGCCCTGTCGGACGACGCGCGCCAGCTCCTCGCCGACGGCGACCGGCGCGTCTACGGGGCCTTCGAGGACTTCAAGGACACGGACGGCTGGGTGCTCGCGGTGTTCTCCGTGCCGGAGGCGCAGCGGGCCAAGCGGCACGTGCTGCGCTCCACGCTGGCCGGCCTCGGCTTCGGCACGGCCGCGCCCGGCGTCTGGCTCGCGCCCGCCGGGCTGTACGAGGAGACGCGGCACACGCTGGAGCGGATCGGCTGCGCCGGGTACGTGGATCTGTTCCGGGGCGAGCACCTGGGGTTCGCGGCGACGGCCGACGCGGTGGGCCGCTGGTGGGACCTGGCCGCGCTGGCCAAGCTGCACGAGGCGTTCCTCGACGAGCACGCGCCGGTGCTGCGGCACTGGGAGGCGCGTGCCGACACCCCGCCGCGGGAGGCGTACCGCGACTACCTCCTGGCCCTGGATTCGTGGCGGCACCTGCCCTACGCGGACCCCGGGCTGCCGGCCCGGCTGCTGCCGGAGGGCTGGCCGGGGCTGCGGTCGGCGGGGGTGTTCCGGGCGCTGCACGAGCGGCTGCACGAGGCCGGCGCCCGCTTCGTGAGCGCGGGCTGAGAGGCCGGAGGGGAACGCGGGCTGCGACGGTGGCCGCATCGTGAACGCTGCATGAACAATTCGGCCGGAGTGATCCCTGACACATGAAAGAGTGCTAAGGGAACCCTCAGGTTTCTCCATCCCTCTTCTCAGAATGCGCCTTTAGCGTCGGGACGCATGAGCCTGAAGCGCAATCTGAACCGGGCCCTGTCCGCGGCCACGGGACTCGAGGTCCGCCGGGCAGGGAGCGCACCGCATGCGACGCCCCCGCCGGCCACGGCCCCGAAACCCGCGAAGCGGCCCGCTCCCGGATACCGATGTACCGACGACCTCGCGACCGACCGGCTGCTGCGGCGACCGGTCTTCATCATGTCGCCGGTGCGTTCGGGCTCGACCCTGCTGCGGATGCTGCTCGACGCGCACCCGCGCCTGCACGCCCCGCACGAACTGCACATCCGCCGCCTGGAAGTCGGCTACGGCAGCAAGCTGTCCGAGCGGGCCATGGACGCCCTGGACCTGAGCCGCGGCGACCTGGAGCACCTGCTGTGGGACCGCGTCCTGCACCGCGAACTCACCAGGTCCGGAGCGGACTTCATCGTCGAGAAGACCCCCAGCAACGCCTTCGTCTACCAGCGGATCCGGGACTGCTGGCCGGACGCGCGGTACATCTTCCTGCTCCGCCACCCGGTCTCCATCGCCCGGTCCTGGCACGAGGGCGACCCGGAGAAGCGGACGTACGAGGAGGCGTGCGCCGACGCGCTGCGCTACATGAAGGCCGTCGACCACGCGCGCAAGGGCCTCACCGGCGGGCACACCGTGCGCTACGAGGAGCTCACCGAGGACCCCGAGCAGAAGCTGCGCGGACTGTGCGACTTCCTCGGCGTGGAGTTCGAGCCGTCGATGCTGGAGTACGGCAAGCGCGACGAGACGCAGATCCAGAAGGGGCTCGGCGACTGGCGCGACAAGATCCGCACCGGCAGCGTGCAGCAGGGCCGGGCACTGCCCACGGACGACGAGATCCCCGAGCTGCTGCGGCCCATGTGCAAGGCCTGGGGGTACCTCAAGTGAAGCCACAGGCCGAGGTCGAGCAGGTGTGGCCGCGGGACGGACGGATCAGGGTCGTCGGCCGCCTGTACGGCCTGTACGGTGCGGACGCCTCCGCGGGCGACGGCTGGCGGCTGCTGCTGACCCGCCGCTCGCGCACCGACCACGTGCTGCGCTACGGCGCCGAGCTGGACGGCGACCGCTACGCGTGCGAGTGGGACGTGTCCGACCTGGCCGCGTACGACGGCTTCACCGGTACCGACCAGTGGGACCTGCATCTCACGGACGGCGGCCTGAAGCTGCGCGTCGGCCGCAAGCTCGACGACATCCGCGGCAAGAAGGCCGTCCTGGTCTATCCGCAGCAGTCGGTGCCGGGCGCGGGCTTCGGCGTACGTCCGTACTTCACGGTCGAGGACAACCTGTCGCTGGAGTGCCGCGCCTCCCTGGAGAGCCGCTCATGAAGTCTCCGAGAATTCGCTATCTGCTGCTGCACGCCTACGGCCGCGGCGGCACCATCCGCACGGTCTTCAACCAGGCCAACTCCCTGGTGGCGGCGGGCTGGGACGTGGAGATCGTCAGCGCGGTGCGGCGGCGCGACGCCCCGCAGTTCCCGCTGGACGAGCGCGTACCGGTGACGACCATCGTCGACCTGCGCGAAGCGCCGTCCCGGACCGAGGAGCGCGGACTCGCCGGCTGGTGGCGGGCGCGCAGGCGCGACAAGCAGACCGACCGGCCCGCGCGGGAGATCCCCAGCGGCGAGTTCGGCTACCGGTACTTCGACCGGCGGCTGGAGCTGGCCCTCGGCGCCTATCTGCGCTCGCTCACCGACGGGGTGCTCGTCACGACCCGCCCCGCCCTGAACTTCCTGTCCGCCGCACACGCCACGAACGGCGTGGTGCGGGTGGCCCAGGAGCACATGAACCACGGCACCCACCGGCCCGACGTGCAGAAACGCATCGTCGAGACGTACGAGCGGTTCGCCGCGGTCGCGGTGCTCACGGAGCGGGACCGCGGCGAGTACGCCCGGCTGCTGCCCGGTACCCGCGTCGTCCGCATCCCCAACGCCGTGCACTCGCTCGACCAGACATTCGCCGATCACAGCTCCAAGATCGCTGTCGCGGCCGGCCGGCTCTTCCCGCAGAAGGGCTTCGACCTGCTGATCCCCGCGTGGGCCAAACTCGTCGAGACGTATCCCGACTGGCAGCTGCGGATCTACGGCAGCGGCGAGAAGAAGGCACAGCTGCGGGCCCTCATCGAGGAGCACCACCTCTACAACCACGTCCTTCTGATGGGCCACACCGACCGGCTCGACGACGAACTCGCCAAGTCCTCTCTGTACGTGCTGAGTTCGCGCTTCGAGGGCCTGCCGATGGTGATGATCGAGGCCATGAGCCACGCACTCCCGGTGGTCTCCTTCGACTGTCCGACGGGCCCCTCGGACGTGCTGACGCACGGCGTGGACGGGCTGCTCGTCCCGGAGCAGGACCCCGACGCCCTCGCCGACGCGCTCGGCCGCCTGATGGGCGACCGCGACCTGCGGGCCGAGATGGGCACGGCGGCGCTCCTGACGGCCGCGGCCTACGGCCCCGACGCGGTGCACCCGCGCTGGGAGGCCCTCTTCACCGAACTGACCACCCCCGATGGCAAGCGGCCCGCGTCCGGCGCCGCGGAAGGACAGCACGTATGACAACGGCCACGACGGCCCGGACCCCACGAGGCCGCGCCCAGGGAGCCACGATCTGGCTGACGGGGCTGCCCAGTTCGGGCAAGACGACCGTGGCGCGCGCCCTCGCCGGGCGGCTGCGCACGGAGGGTCACCGCGTCGAGGTGCTCGACGGCGACGAGATCCGCCGCTTCCTGTCGGCGGGCCTCGGCTTCAGCCGCGAGGACCGCAACACGAACGTGCAGCGCATCGGCCTGGTGGCCGAAGTCCTCGCCCGCAACGGCGTGTTCGCCGTCGTACCCGTCATCGCCCCGTACGCCGACAGCCGCGAGGCGGTGCGCAAACGCCACGCCTCCAGCGACACCCCGTACTTCGAGATCCACGTCGCCACTCCGCTGGAGGTGTGCAGCGCACGCGACGTGAAGGGCCTGTACGCCCGTCAGGCGGCGGGCGCGCTGAAGGGGCTGACCGGCGTGGACGACCCGTACGAGGCACCGGTCTCACCCGATCTGTTCCTGGAGACGCAGGACCAGTCGCCGCAGGAGTCGGCCGGTTCGGTGCACGCGGTGCTCGCGGCGAGGGGCCTGGTATGAGCGACTCACCCTCCGCCGCGCCCTTGTACGCGCTCAGCCACCTGGACGTGCTGGAGTCCGAGGCGGTGCACATCTTCCGTGAGGTGGCGGGCGAGTTCGAGCGGCCGGTGATCCTCTTCTCCGGCGGCAAGGACTCGATCGTCATGCTGCACCTGGCGCTGAAGGCGTTCGCGCCGGCGCCCGTGCCGTTCCCGCTGCTGCACGTCGACACCGGGCACAACTTCCCGGAGGTGATCGAATACCGGGATCGCGTGGTGGCCGCACATGGGTTGCGCCTCCATGTGGCCTCCGTGCAGGACTACATCGACCGGGGTGTGCTGAAGGAACGTCCGGACGGAACCCGCAATCCCCTCCAGACCGTCCCGCTGACCGAGAAGATCCAGCACGAACGCTTCGACGCGGTCTTCGGCGGCGGCCGCCGTGACGAGGAGAAGGCGCGGGCCAAGGAGCGGGTGTTCTCCCTGCGCGACGAGTTCTCGCAGTGGGACCCGCGCCGTCAGCGACCCGAACTGTGGTCCCTCTACAACGGCCGCCACGCGCCCGGCGAGCACGTCCGCGTCTTCCCCCTGTCCAACTGGACCGAGCTGGACGTGTGGCAGTACATCGCCCGCGAGCGCATCGAGCTGCCGTCGATCTACTTCGCCCACCGGCGCGAGGTGTTCGGCCGGCACGGCATGTGGCTGACGGCCGGCGACTGGGGAGGCCCCAAGGACGGCGAGACGCCCGAGAAGCGCCAGGTCCGCTACCGCACCGTCGGCGACATGTCCTGCACCGGCGCCGTCGACTCCGACGCCGAGACGCTGGATCAGGTCATCGCCGAGATCGCCGCCTCCCGGCTCACCGAGCGGGGTGCCACCCGCGCCGACGACAAGATGTCCGAGGCCGCGATGGAAGACCGCAAGCGCGAAGGGTACTTCTAGCCATGTCCGTTTCCGAGATGACCGAGACCGCCACGCCGACCGAGGTGGGCACGCTGCGCCTCGCCACGGCCGGTTCGGTCGACGACGGCAAGTCCACGCTCGTGGGCCGCCTGCTGCACGACTCCAAGTCGGTCCTCGCCGACCAGCTGGAGTCGATCTCCCGCACCGGCACCCCGGACCTCGCCCTCCTCACCGACGGCCTGCGCGCCGAGCGTGAACAGGGCATCACCATCGACGTGGCCTACCGCTACTTCGCCACGCCCCGGCGCCGTTTCATCCTCGCGGACACCCCGGGCCATGTGCAGTACACCCGGAACATGGTCACCGGCGCCTCCACCGCCGAGCTGACGATCATCCTCGTCGACGCCCGCAACGGCGTCGTCGAGCAGACCCGCCGGCACGCCGCGATCGCCGCGCTGCTGCGCGTCCCGCACGTCGTCCTCGCCGTCAACAAGATGGACCTCGTCGGCTACGCGGAGCCCGTCTTCGCCGCCATCGCCGAGGAGTTCACGGCGTACGCGAACGAACTGGGCGTGCCCCGCGTCACCGCGATCCCGATCTCCGCGCTCGCCGGCGACAACGTCGTCGACCCGTCCGCACACATGGACTGGTACGCCGGTCCGACCGTCCTCGAACACCTCGAGACGGTGCCGGTCGCGACCGCCGCCACCGACGCCCCGGCCCGCTTCCCGGTCCAGTACGTCATCCGCCACGGTGAATCGCGTTACTACGCGGGCCAGTTGGTCTCCGGGACGCTGCGCGTGGGCGAGGAGGTCACGGTCCATCCTTCGGGTCGCACGTCGACGATCGCGTCCCTCGACGTCCTCGGCACGGCCGTCGACGCGGCCCACGCCGGGGCATCCCTGACGGTGCGGCTGGCGGACGAACTGGACGTGGCGCGCGGCGACTTGATCGCCCCGTCCGGACGGTCGGCGCCCTCGGTCACGCGGGACGTGAGCGGCGCGGTCTGTCATCTGGCGGACGAGCCGTTGCGGGTCGGCCGGCGGGTCCTGCTGCGGCACACCACCCGTACGGTGCAGGCCATCGTCAAGTCCCTCGGCGGTGCGGCCCAGTTGACGGCGAACGACCTGGGCCGAGTGGTGCTGCGCACGGCCGAGCCGGTTGTCGTCGACGATTACGCGGAAATCCGGTGGACCGGGGCGTTCTTGCTGATCGACCCGTCGGACGGGACGACGCTCACGGCCGGGATGGCGGAGCTGCCCGTCTGAGGCCGGCCGGCCCGCCGACGCCCTCGTCGCGGCTGGTCGCGGCTGGTCGCGCCCCTTATGGGGCTGCGGCGAACCCGCATGCTCCAGGGGCGCGGGAACTGCGCGACCAGCCACGCACGACCCGCACCCGCCGACGAAAGCGCACCCGGCACACGAAGACGCGGTCCCCGCTCACCCCGGCAGGGTCAGGCGTGGCCTGGGCGCGTCCGAACGCCCCGTCCGGGGCCGCCGGCTCCCCGCCCGGTACTGCTCGGGCCACACCGCCCCCGGCCCCGAGTACCCCTGCTCCGCCGCAGCGTGCAGCGTCCAGTTCGGGTCGTACAGGTGCGGGCGGGCCAGTGCGCAGAGGTCCGTGCGGCCCGCCAGGATCAGGGAGTTGACGTCGTCCCAGGACGAGATCGCGCCCACCGAGATCACCGGGATCCCCGCCTCGCCCCGGATCCGGTCGGCGTACGGCACCTGGTAGGAGCGCCCGTACGCGGGCCGTTCCCCGGCCACGACCTGCCCGGTCGACACATCGATCGCGTCGGCCCCGTGCGCGGCGAACGCCCGCGCCATCGCCACCGCGTCCTCGGCGCTCGTGCCGCCCTCGGCCCAGTCCGTCGCGGAGATCCGCACGGTCATGGGGCGGTCGTCGGGCCACACGCCGCGCACCGCGTCGAACACCTCCAGGGGGAACTTCAGCCGCCCTTCCAAGGAGCCGCCGTACGCGTCCGTACGCCGGTTCGTCAGCGGTGACAGGAACCCGGACAGCAAGTAGCCGTGCGCGCAGTGCAGTTCCAGCAGGTCGAATCCGGACCGGGCCGCGCGCCACGCCGCCGACGTGAACTCCTCGCGCAGGAAGGCCAGCTCACGGGGCGTCAGTTCGTGCGGCGTCTGACTTCCCGGCTTGTACGGGATCGGGGACGCCGCCACCAACGGCCAGTTGGCCTCGGGAGCGGACAGTGGTTCGTCCATGCCCTCCCACATGAGCCGGGTGGAACCCTTGCGGCCCGCGTGGCCGAGCTGGACACCGATCGCCGTGCCGGGCGCCCGGGTGTGCACGAACTCGGTGATCCGCCGCCAGGCGTCGGCCTGTTCGGGCGTGTAGAGGCCGGCGCAGCCCGGGGTGATGCGACCCTCGGCGCTGACGCACACCATCTCCGTCATGACCAGGGCCGCCCCACCGAGCGCCCGCGCCCCGAGGTGGACGAGGTGGAAGTCCCCGGGGACGCCGTCCGCGGCCGAGTACATGTCCATCGGGGAGACGACGACCCGGTTGCGCAGGCGCAGGCCCCGTAGCGCGAACGGCGTGAACATCGGGGGTGTGTCCGCCGGGCAGCCGAACTCCTCCTCCACCGCCGCGGTGAAGCGGGCATCGCGCAACCGCAGGTTGTCGTGGGTGACCCGGCGGCTGCGCGTGAGCAGGTTGAAGGCGAACTGCCGCGGGGGCTGGCCGAGATGGCGCGACAGGTCCTCGAACCACTCCAGGCTGGCCCGCGCGGCGCGCTGCGTGGAGGCGACGACGGGCCGGCGCTCGGCCTCGTACGCCCGCAACGCCGCACCGATGGTGGGGTGTTCGTGCAGACACGCGGCGAGCGCGAGCGCGTCCTCGACGGCGAGCTTGGTGCCGGAGCCGATGGAGAAGTGAGCGGTGTGCGCGGCGTCTCCGATGAGTACGCAATTACCGTGCGACCAGCGGTCGTTGACGACGGTGCGGAAGGTGAGCCAGGACGAGTTGTTGGAGTTCAGGGCTCGGCCGCCGAGGGCGTCCGTGAAAATCTTGGCCGCGCGCTCGATCGTCTCGTGGACGTCCGGATCCGCGAAGCCGGCCGCCCGCCACACCTCCTCCCGCATCTCGACGATGACCGTGGACTCGTGGTCGCTGTACGGGTAGCCGTGCAACTGCATCACGCCGTGCCCGGTGTCCGCGATCTCGAAGCGGAACGCGTCGAAGGCGAAGTCGGCGGCGAGCCAGATGTACCGGTTGCGGTGTTCCTCGATGTGCGGTCGGAACGCGTCGGCGTACGTCTCGCGGGTCCGGCTGTGCACGCCGTCGGCGGCGATGACGAGGTCGTACGCGGCGCGGAGTTCGGCGACCGGTGGGGCCTCGGTGCGGAAGCGCAGGTCGACGCCGAGCTGTCGGCAGCGGCCCTGCAGTATCTCCAGGAGCCGGCGGCGGCCGAGTGCCGCGAAACCGTGGCCGCCCGAGGTGTGGCGCACGCCCCGGTGCACCACGTCGATGTCGTCCCAGCGCACGAACTCGTCCCGCAGCGCCGCGTACACGACGGGGTCGGCGTGCTCGATGCCGCCGAGGGTCTCGTCGGACAGGACGACGCCGAAGCCGAACGTGTCGTGCGGGGCGTTGCGCTCCCAGACCGTGATCTCGCGGTCCGGGGCGAGACGCTTGAGGAGCGCGGCCGCGTACAGGCCGCCCGGACCGCCGCCGATGACGGCGATGCGCTGCGCGCGCGTGCTCGCCCGCGTACTCACCGTGGCCTCACCTCCCCTGCCACTTGGGCGCCCGCTTCTCGGTGAAGGCCGCGTGGAACTCGGCGTAGTCCTCGCCGTTCATGAGCAGCGCCTGCGTCGCGGCGTCCATCTCGACGGCTGCGGCGAGGGGCATGTCGAGTTCCGCGGTGAGCAGCGCCTTGGTCTGCGCGTACGCGAGGGCGGGCCCCTCGGCGAGGCGCCGCGCGAGGGCGAGCGCCGCCTCGTCGGCCCGGCCCTCCTCGGTCAACTCGCTGATCAGCCCGATGCGTTCGGCCTCGGGGGCGCGGACGGGTTCGCCGAGCATCAGCAGCCGGGTGGCATGGCCGAGGCCGACCGTGCGCGGCAGCAGATAGGCGGCGCCCATGTCGCCGCCGGAGAGGCCGACCTTGGTGAAGAGGAACGCGAAGCGGGCGCTCGGGTCCGCGACCCGGAAGTCGGCGGCCAGGGCGAGCACGGCGCCCGCGCCCGCGGCGACCCCGTGCAGGGCCGCGATCACGGGGAACGGCGCTTCCCGGACCGCCCGCACCACCTGGCCCGTCATCCGGTTGAAGTCGAGGAGCTGGGCGGTGTCCATGGCGAGGGTGGCGCCGATGATGTCGTCGACGTCGCCGCCGGAGCAGAAGCCGCGCCCCCGCCCCGTGAGGACGAGGGCGCGCACCGTCTTCTCGCGGGACAGCTCGGCGAGCAGGTCACGCAGGTCGGCGTAGGCGCCGAAGGTGAGGGCGTTGAGTTTCTCGGGCCGGGCGAGCGTGACGGTCGCGACCCCGCCCGCGTCCACGGCGTAGGACAGATGGCGCCAGGTCTCGGTGCGCGGAGTGGAGCCGGTGAAGGGACTCATACGCGTGCTGCCTCCTACGGGCGGGCGTGCGCGGCGGCTACCTTTCGAAGTTATCACCGGTTCGTGACTGCCGTCAGCATCGCGCGATAACCGGGAATTCCGGTCCGGCATAAGCCTCGCGTCCGCCCATAGGGACCAATGTCCCGAGGAAGACCACCGGGAGCCTCTATCGGCGCACGCCGTACCATTCATAAGGTTGAAAGCAGGACGGCAGTCATCAGGTCGAGAGAGGGCCTGGGACCTGTCGACCTTCAGCCCGCTCCCGAGCCACCCCACTCAGGACTCGCCTTGCCCCCTCCTTCCGGTCCCCCCACTCCCACCTCGTGGCGCCTGGCGCTGCCGCACACGGCCGCCGCCGTGCCGGTCGCGCGCGCCCTCGTCCGCACCGCGCTGGCCGAGCTCGAGTCGCCGGCGACCGACACGGACACCGCCGAGCTGCTCACGGCGGAGCTGGTGGCGAACGCGGTGGAGCACACGACGGGCGAGACCCCGATCGAGCTGGTGGTGGAGCTTCTGGAGACCGGCTGCCAGGTCGAGGTGCACGACCCGGATCCGGCGCCGCCCGCGGATCTCACCAATCCGGACGACGCCGAGATGCCCGACCCCTGGCAGGAGCACGGCCGCGGCCTGCTGCTCATCCGCATGCTGAGTTCGTCGTGCGGGCACCGCCCCACCGAGTCCGGCAAGGCGGTCTGGTTCACCCTTCCCGCGGTGCCGCGCCAGCGTCCGGCGTCGGAGCCGTAGCCGCGCCCAAGCGTGAGTGCCGGCGGCCGTAGAGCGCGTAGACCAGCGCTCCCACGACGAGGAACGCGACGAACTGGACCCAGGTCGTCCAGCCCGTCCCCCAGATCAGATAGAGGCACATCGCCACGCCGAGCACCGGGCTGAGCGGGTACAGCGGCACCCGGAAGGAGCGCGTGAGCCCGGGGTGCGAGCGGCGCAGGGCGACGACGGCGACGTTGACGACGGCCATGATGGCGAGCGTGCCGATGGTGGTCAGGTTGACCACGGCGTCGAGTGACGAGAAGGCCGCCGGGATCGCGAAGACGAGCGCGACGATCCAGGTGTTGGCGACGGGCGTCGCCGTCCTCGGGGAGATCCGCTCGAAGACCCGCGGGATCAGTCCGTCCCGGGACATCGACATCAGGATGCGCGTCTGCCCGTACATCACGGCGAGTACGACGGACGCGATGGCGACGACCGCGCCGAACGCGATGATGCCGCCGCCGACGGCGGAGTCCGTGACCTGGTTGACGACGAGCGAGAGCGCGGCGGGCTTGTCGCCGACGGCGTCCGCGCCGAGCGCGCCGATGGCCGCGACGGCGACGGCGCAGTACAGCAGCGTGACGATGCCGATGCAGATCAGGATCGCTACGGGGATGTTCCGCCGCGGGTTCTTGACCTCCTCGCCGGCCGTGGTGATCGCGTCGAAGCCGATGTACGAGAAGAAGGCGAGGGAGGCGCCCGAGGTGATGCCGCCGATGCCCGCGGTCATGAACGGCGTCAGATGGCCCGCCTCGAAGGCGCTGAAGCCGATCGCGCAGAACGCGATCAGGATGCCGATCTTGAGGATCGCCATGGCCGCGGTGGCGCCCGCGCTCTCGCGGATGCCGCGCACCAGGAGCGTGGCGGCCATCAGGATCACGATCACGGCGGGCAGGTTCACGATTCCGCCGTCGCCGGGTCCGGCGGACAGGACCTCGGGCAGTTGCAGGCCGAAGAGGCTGTCGAGCAGCTCGTTCAGGTACTGGCTCCAGCCGACGGCGACCGCCGAGACCGAGACGCCGTACTCCAGGAGCAGACACCAGCCGACGAGGAACGCGACGCGCTCACCGAGGGTCGCGTAGGCGAACGAGTACGAGGACCCGGAGACCGGGATCGCGCCGCCCAGCTCGGCGAACGAGAACGCCGTGAAGACGCAGGTGATCGCGGCGAGCACGAACGAGATGATGACGGCGGGGCCGGCCTCGGCGACCGTGTCGGACAGGCCGACGAAGATGCCGGTGCCGACGATCGCGCCGACCCCGAAGCACACGAGCTGGAAGAGCCCCATCGTGCGCTTGAGGCCGTGCCCCTCCAGGTCGGCGCCGGATTCGGCGAGGAGGGACTCGGGGGATTTGATGCGCAGGCCGGTGGGGGTCGGCGACGGCGACGGCGGCATGGGGGGTGGTGCTCTTTTCTTGTGGTGCGTGCGGTGCGGCGGGGGTGTGCCGCGGGCCGGTGGGGCCGGGAAGGTGTTCCGGTCCCACCAGTTTGTACGGGTATCAGCGCTTCAGGCGGTTTGTTACTTCTGGCCGAGCGTGGCGACCATGACGGCCTTGATGGTGTGCATCCGGTTCTCGGCCTCGTCGAAGACGACGGAGTGCGCCGACTCGAAGACCTCGTCGGTGACCTCCAGCGAGTCCAGGCCGTACTTCGCGTGGATCTCGCGGCCGACCTTGGTGCCCAGGTCGTGGAAGGCGGGCAGGCAGTGCAGGAACTTCACGTCCGCGTTCCCCGTGGCGCGCAGCACGTCCATCGTCACCGCGTACGGCGTGAGCGACTTGATGCGCTCGTCCCACACCTCCTCGGGCTCCCCCATGGAGACCCAGACGTCGGTGACGACGAAGTCGGCGCCCACGACGCCGTCCTCGACCGACTCGGTGAGCGTGATGCGGGCCCCGCTCCCGGCGGCGAGCTCGCGCGCCTTGGCGACGACCGAGTCCGCGGGCCAGTAGGACTTCGGCGCGACGATCCGGACGTCCATGCCCAGCAGGGCGCCGGTGACGAGGTAGGAGTTGCCCATGTTGAACCGGGCGTCGCCGAGGTACGCGAAAGCCATCTCGGTCAGCGGCTTGTCACTGTGCTCGGTCATCGTGAGCACGTCGGCGAGCATCTGAGTGGGGTGCCAGTCGTCGGTCAGCCCGTTGTAGACGGGGACACCCGCGTACGCGGCGAGCGTCTCGACGGTGCCCTGCGCGTCACCCCGGAACTCGATGGCGTCGAACATCCGGCCGAGCACCCGGGCGGTGTCCTTGCTCGACTCCTTCTTGCCTATGTGCGAGCCTGCCGGGTCGATGTACGTCGTGGCGGCGCCCTGGTCCGCGGCGGCCACCTCGAAGGAGCAGCGGGTGCGGGTCGAGGACTTCTCGAATATCAGGGCGACGTTCTTCCCGCGCAGCCGCTGCGTCTCGGTGCCCGCCTTCTTGGCCGCCTTCAGCTCCGCGGCCAGGTCGACCAGGGCGCGGAACTCCTCGGCGGTGAAGTCCACCTCCTTGAGGAAGTGGCGGCCGGTGAGGTCGGGACGCTGATCAGTCGCCATGGGGCGCTCCTGGGATACGACGGGGCGGAACAAGGGAATGGTGGAAGTATATACGACCCTTCACATTTCTATACGGTCACGTCCGACGCGGGCGGTCACGATTCGGCGGGGCGGTCACGTTCGGTGGGGGGCCGTCCCGTTCGGCGCCGGCTGTCACAGGAGGTCACCCGCGGGACGCCACCGGGTCCCGTTCGACCGGGCAGCTCATGCACCGCGGGCCGCCTCGTCCCCGGCCCAGCTCGCTGCCGGGGATCTCGATCACTTCGATGCCCTGCTTGCGCAGATACGTGTTCGTGGTCGCGTTCCGTTCGTACGCGACCACGACGCCGGGCTCCACGGCCAGGACGTTGCAGCCGTCGTCCCACTGCTCGCGCTCGGCGGCGTGCACGTCCTGGGTGGTGGTCAGGACCCGGATCCCGCTCAGCCCCAGAGCCGCGGCGATGGCCCGGTGCATGTGCTCCGGCGGATGGTCGGTGACCTTCAACTCCGTTGCGGAGCCGCCCGGTTCGATGGTGTACGAGCGCAGCATGCCGAGCCCCGCGTACTGCGTGAACGTGTCGCCGTCGACCATCGTCATCACGGTGTCCAAATGCATGAAGGCCCGCCGCTTCGGCATGTCGAGCGCGACGATGGTCCGCGCCGAACCCGCCGCGAACAGCTTGTGGGCGAGCATCTCCACGGCCTGCGGTGTGGTGCGTTCGCTCATCCCGATCAGCACGGCGCCCTGTCCGATGACGAGCACGTCCCCGCCCTCGATGGTGGACGGGTAGTCGGCCTGCCCCTCGGACCACTCGTGGAAGCCCGTGTCGCGGAAGAGGGGGTGGTGCCGGTAGATCGCCTCGAAGTGCACGGTCTCGCGCTGCCGGGCCGGCCACCGCATGGCGTTGATGGAGACGCCGTCGTAGATCCAGGCCGAGGTGTCGCGCGTGAACAGGTGATTGGGCAGCGGCCCGAGCAGGAAGTCGTCGAGCTCCATCACATGGAAACGGACGGACGTCGGCTCGGCGTGCCGGTCGAGGAACTCGCGCTTGGTCATCCCGCCGATCAGCGCCTCGGCCAGCTCCGGCGCCGGCAGCGTCTCGAAGACGGATCGCAGCGGTCCGGTGGCCAGCGGGCCGTACTCCTTCTCGTCGAAGACGCGGTCCAGGACGAGGGAGCGGGCCGCGTCGTCCTCCAGCGTCTCGGTGAGCAGATCGCCGAAGAGGTGCACGGTGACGCCCCGATCGCGCAGCACGTCGGCGAACCCGTCGTGCTCCTGCCGGGCGCGCCGCACCCACAGCACGTCATCGAAGAGGAGCTGGTCCTTGTTGCTGGGCGTGAGCCGCTTCAGCTCCAGATCGGGCCGGTGCAGAATGACGCGGCGCAGCCGCCCGGTCTCGGAGTCGACGTGAAATCCCATGGCTCCATCCTTCCCCGGCGATCCCACCTATGCGCGGGGCGGGTGAGCGCCCCTCAGGAGCACGGGGCTGTGCCGATATGCGGCTCGATGCACCCGCGCGCCGTCCTCGACCGGCGACGGCGCACGGGCGGCCGGAACAGGGCCGAGCCCGGATGTCACAGCCGAGGGTCGACCGGCTCCGACTCCAGCGCCAGCACGGCGAACACCGCCTCGTGCACCCGCCACAACGGCTCCCCGCCCCCCAGCCGCTCCAGCGCCTCGAGCCCCAGGCCGTACTCGCGGATGGCCAGCGACCGCTTGTGACCGAGGAACCGCTGCCGCAGCTTCTCCAGATTCTCCGGGCGCGTGTACTCCGGCCCGTAGATGATCCGCAGGTACTCACGCCCCCGGCATTTGACGCCGGGCTGCACGAGCCGCCCCTTCTCGTCCCGGACCAGGGCGCCGACGGGCTTGACGACCATGCCCTCGCCGCCGCGCCCGGTCATCTCCAGCCACCAGTCCACGCCGGCCCGCACCGACTCCGGGTCCCCGGTGTCGACGTACAGCCGCCGCGTCGTCTGCAGCAGCCCGCTCCCGTCGTGCTCGACCATCCGGTCGATCAGCGCGAGCTGCTCGTCGTGCGGCAGCGCGGCGAGGGTACGGCCCCGCGCGGCGAGTATCTGGAACGGCGCGAGCCGTACCCCGTCGAGCCCGTCCGTGCTCCAGCAGTAGCGCCGGTACGCGTCCGTGAACGCGACGGCGTCCGCGGCCCGCCCGCGCTGGCGCTCCAGCAGGCCGGCCACGTCGACCCCGCGCGCGGCCGCCGCCTCCAGCGCGCCGAGGGCCCCGGGGAACACGGCCCCGGAGGCGGCGCCGACCGCGGCGTACTGCGAGCGCAGCAGCCCCGACGCCTTGAGCGACCACGGCATCAACTCGGCGTCGAGCAGCAGCCAGTCGGTGTCGAGCTCGTCCCACAGCCCGGCCTCGGTCGCCGCGTCCCGGACCCGGCCGAGCACCTCCTCGGTCGTTTCCCGGCTGTCGAAGAACGGGCGCCCGGTGCGGGTGTAGAGGGAACCCGTCACCGAGCCGTCCTCGACGCCGAACCGTTCGCGCGCCGTGTCCGCGTCCTTGCAGACGAGCGCCACGGCCCGGGACCCCATGTGCTTCTCCTCGCACACGACGCGGGCCACGCCGTCGGCGGCGTACTGCGCGAACGCCTCCGCCGGGTGCTCCAGGTAGCCGTCCTGCGACGACGTGGCGGTGGGCGCCATCGTCGGCGGCAGGTACGGCACCAGGCGCGGGTCGACCGCGAACCGGCTCATCACTTCGAGCGCGGCCGCCGCGTTCTCCTCGCGTACGGTGACCCGGCCGGTGTACCGGGTCTCCACGATCCGGCGTCCGTGCACGTCGGCCAGGTCGAGCGGCCGGCCCTCGTGCCCGCCGGGCGCCTCGGACGCGAGCGGCCGCACCGGCTCGTACCAGACCTGCTCGGCCGGTACGTCGACGAGTTCGCGCTCCGGCCAGCGCAGCGCGGTCAGCTTGCCGCCGAACACGGCGCCGGTGTCGAGGCAGATGGTGTTGTTGAGCCACGTCGCCGTGGGCACCGGGGTGTGGCCGTAGACCACGGCCGCCCTGCCCCGGTAGTCCTCGGCCCACGGGTAGCGCACGGGCAGGCCGAACGCGTCGGTCTCGCCGGTCGTGTCCCCGTACAGCGCGTGCGAACGCACCCGTCCCGAGGTCCGCCCGTGGTACTTCTCGGGCAGCCCGGCGTGGCACACGACGAGGTCGCCCCCGTCGAGGACGTAGTGGCTGACCAGGCCGCGGACGAACGCGCGCACCTCTTCGCGGAACTCCTCGCTCTCGTCCCCCAACTGCGCGACGGTCTCGGCGAGTCCGTGCGTGTGCTGCACGTTGCGGCCCTTGAGCCAGCGCTCCAGCTTGTTCTCGTGGTTGCCGGGCACGCACAGCGCGGTGCCGGCCTTCACCATTCCCATGACGCGGCGCAGCACGCCCGGGGTGTCGGGTCCGCGGTCGACGAGGTCGCCGACGAAGACGGCGGAGCGCCCCTCGGGGTGCGTGCCGTCCTGGTATCCCAACTTCCTGAGCAGCGACTCCAGTTCGTTCGCGCAGCCGTGGATGTCGCCGATGATGTCGAACGGCCCGGTGAGGTGCGTGAGGTCGTTGAACCGCTTCTCGCGCACGACGCTCGCGCCCTCGACCTCCGCGACGCCGCGCAGCACGTGCACCTTGCGGAAGCCCTCGCGCTCCAAGTGCCGCAGGGAGCGCCGCAGTTCACGGGTGTGCCGGGTGATGACGCGGCGCGGCATGTCGGCGCGGTCGGTGCGTGCCGCGTTCCGCGCGGCACACACGTCCTCCGGTACGTCGAGGACGATGGCGATCGGCAGCACGTCGTACTCCCGTGCCAGCTCGACCAGTTGCCGACGCCCCTCCGGCTGGACGTTGGTCGCGTCCACGACGGTGAGGCGGCCGGCGGCGAGCCGCTTGCCCGCGATGTAGTGCAGCACGTCGAACGCGTCACGGCTGGCGCTCTGGTCGTTCTCGTCGTCTGCGACCAGCCCGCGGCAGAAGTCGCTGGAGATGGTCTCGGTGGGCCCGAAGTGGGCGCGCGCGAACGTGGACTTGCCGGAGCCCGACGCGCCGATCAGCACGACGAGGGAGAGGTCGGTGACAGGCAAGGTGCGCGCGCCGCTCTTCTCGGTGGCCTCGGTGACAGTACTCATGCGACCTTCCCCTCCTTCTCCGATGTGGTGGTCGGCTTCTCTGTTGTGGCGTGGGGCTTGCCTGTCGCGGTGTGGGGCTTGTCTGTCGTGGTGTGCGGCTTGCCTGTCGTGGTGTGCGGCTCGGACAGGGTGAACACGGCCATCTGCGTGGGCGGCCCCACCTCCGGGTCGTCGGGCCCGACCGGCACGTACCGCACCTGGTAGCCGTGCCGCCCGGCGACGCGCTCCGCCCAGTCGCGGAACTCCGAGCGAGTCCACTCGAACCGGTGGTCGCTGTGCCGGGAATGTCCGGCGGGCAGCGTCTCCCAGCGCACGTTGTACTCGACGTTGGGCGTGGTCACCAGGACGGTGCGGGGCCGCGCCGAACCGAACACCGCGTATTCGAGAGCGGGCAGCCGCGGCGGATCGAGGTGCTCGACGACCTCGCTCAGCACCGCCGCGTCATACCCCTTGAGCCGCTTGTCGGTGTACGCGAGCGAGCCCTGGAACAGCTGCACGCGCGCGGCCTGCCGCTCCCCCATCCGGTCCAGCTTGAGGCGGCGGGCGGCGATGGTGAGCGCCCGCACGGACACGTCGACGCCCACGATCTCGCTGAACCGCACGTCCTTGAGCAGCGCCTGCACCAACTGCCCCTGCCCGCACCCGAGATCGAGCACCCGCGCCGCGCCGGACGCGTGCAGCGCGGCGAGAATCGCCTCACGCCGCTGCCCGGCGAGCGGCGCCGGCCGTTCCTCGGTCTCGGTGGTCTCGGTCTCGGTCTCGGTCTCGGTCTGCTCATCGACTGGATCGACGGCGTTGTCGAGGTTCTCGACCTGCATGTCGTCGGTGTCCGCGAGCCGCACCAGTTCGAGCCGCTCGGTCGCCTGCCGGGTCAGCGACCAGCGACGCGAGAGGTACCGGCTGGTGATCAGCTTCTGCTCAGGGTGCTCGGCCAGCCAGCCATCGCCCGCGCGCAGCAGCTTGTCGACCTCGTCGGCCGACACCCAGTAGTGCTTGGCGTCGTCGAGAACAGGCAGCAGGACATACAGGTGCCGCAGCGCCTCCGCGAGCCGCAACTCGCCCTCCAGCACGAGCCGTACGTACCGCGACGCCCCCCACTCGGGGAACTTCTCGTCCAGCGGCACCGACTCGGCCTCGACCGCCCAGCCGAGCGGCGCGAACAGCTTCCGTACGAGGTCGGGCCCGCCCCGCGCGGGCACCGCGGGCACCTGGATCCGCAGCGGCAGGGCCTCCTCGGCGCGCTCGGGGCGCGCCTTGCAGACCCCGCGCAGCGCGCTGGAGAACACGCTGCTCAGCGCCACCGCAAGCAGCGACGACGCGGCGTACGGCCGGTCGTTCACATACTGCGCGAGCGCCGCGTCGGGGGCACCGCCGCGGCCCTTGCCCTTGCCACGCCGGACCAGCGCCACCGGATCGACCTCCAGGAGCAGCGCGGCCGTGCAGCGCTCCACGCTCACCTCGGGGTAGAGGACGTGCGCGGTGCCGTAGGAGGTGGAGAACGCCTGCGCGCTCTCGGGATGCTTGTGCAGCAGGAACCCGAGGTCGGTCGCGGGGCGTTCCGGGGTGCCGGTGGTGCTGATCGTCAGGAACACAAGGCCGAGTGTCCCGCGTCGGCACGCCCCCTGGCCAGCGCATTTCACCACCCTGACCGGGGCCCGGGGGACGCGGGACCCGTCGCCCTACAGCTGCGACTGCACCTGCGAGGAGATCAGCTCCAGGTGGTCGAGATCGTCGAGGTCGAGGATCTGGAGGTAGACGCGCTGGGAGCCGATCGCCGCATACCGGCCGAGCTTGTCGACCACCTCGGCCGGGGAACCCGCGAGCCCGTTGGCCTTCAGCTCCTCGGCGTCCCGGCCGATCTTCTCCGCCCTGCGCTTCACCTCCTCGTCGTCCTTGCCGACACACACCACCAACGCGTTCGAGTACACCAGGTCGTCGCCGGCCCGCCCGGCCTGCTCGGCCGCCGCCCGCACCCGGCCGAACTGCCGCTCGCTGTCCTCGATCGACGCGAACGGGATGTTGAACTCGTCCGCGTACCGCGCGGCCAGCCGCGGCGTGCGCGTCGCCCCGTGCCCGCCGATCAGCACCGGCACCTTGTCCTGTGCCGGCTTGGGCAGCGCAGGGGAGTCGGTCAGCTGGTAGTACGTGCCGTCGTAGTCGAACGTGGCGCCGATCTCGGTGGACCACAGGCCGGTGACGATCGCCAGCTGCTCCTCCAGGCGGGCGAGCTTCTCCTTCGGGAACGGGATTCCGTACGCCTTGTGCTCCTCCTCGAACCAGCCGGCGCCCAGCCCGAGTTCGACCCGGCCGCCCGACATCTGGTCGACCTGCGCCACCTGGATCGCGAGCACGCCCGGCAGGCGGAAGGTGCCGGCGGTCATCAGCGTGCCGAGCCGGATCCGCTGGGTCTCCCGGGCGAGACCCGCCAGCGTGATCCAGGCGTCCGTCGGGCCGGGCAGCCCGTCGGACGAGCCCATCCGCACGTAGTGGTCCGAGCGGAAGAAGGCGTCAAAACCGAGGTCCTCCGTCGCCTTGGCCACGGTCAGAAGCGTGTCGTAGGTGGCCCCTTGCTGGGGCTCCGTGAAAATTCGAAGATCCATGCCTCCCATCCTGCACGCCCGTACCGCCGAGCGTGCGTCAACCCCACTGGCCCCGCACGTCCCTCCCTCCCACGGTCGGGTGAAAACACGTCAACCGGTACGCGGCGGCGGGCCGCCCCCAGTGACCCGGCGCTTCGCGTGATCGTTGGCCGGGGCGGAGCCGGACCGCCCGGCCCCCGCGCCGGCGGTCGCTGCCGGGCGTCATTTGCGTCGACAGCCCGCCCACTGCGGGAGGGTCGAAGGCCGAGGAGGCCGTCATGTCCCAGGAAGCCGTGCCTGAACAAGCCGTGCCTGAACAAGCCGTGCCTGAACAAGCCGTGCCTGAACAAGCCGTACTTGAACAAGCCGTACCCGAACAGGCCGCGCACGAGACGACCGTGCACCGGACGACGTCGCACGAGACGACTGTGCACGACGTGACGTCGCACGAGGTGACGTCACAGGAGACGACCGTGCCGGAGCGGCAAGGTGCGCCCGCGGGTCTGCTGCAGCAGATGGAGGCGCTGATGGCGGTGCTCAACGCCGATCTGTCGCAGCTCGACGCCGATCTCCAGCAGCCCCCCGGGCCCCCTCTCCCGCAGTCCCCCGACGCCTCGCTCCCTCAGTACCCCGACGCCTCCCTCCCGCAGTACCCCGAAGCTTGGCGTCCGGGCCGCGCGGGCGCTTGACGGTGCTGTCGCCCTCCTGAAGAAGCCGCCGCGCTCCCCTGTCCCCGTACCGGGAGCGCCGCGGTGGCGGTTCGCTCCCGGTCAGGCCGCCGAGTCCGAGTCGGGCTCCGCCTCCGGTCTGCGCGGTCGGCTGTCCCACTCCGGAAGTCGCCGCAGTATTTCCAGGACGCGGTCCCGGGACTCGTCCGCCGCGTCGATCGCGTCCATGCACTGCCAGTAGGCCCCCTCCTCGAAGGACGCGCTCGCCACGGCGACGAGCGCGATGCCGACATCGCCGAGCAGTGCCCCGAGGCCCCGCAACGCCTCCTGCACATCGCCCAGTTCGGTCAGCCGCGCCGCCCGTATCCCGCCCGCGCCCACCACCGGGACCGCCGAGCCGCCACTGCCGCGTGCCCCCGCCTCGGTCAGGCCGCGCGCCTCACCCCGCAATTCCGGTGGCCCCAGCAGCGCGAGCCGTACGCCGATCGCCTGGGCCAATGCCTGTGCCTGCCACGCCTCCCTCATGATGTCCGGCGCGTCCTGGCTCTGTGCCAGGGCCCGTCGGCCGACCCCGATGAGCCGCACCGCATCCATCCGCGTCCCCGTCCGTCCTGCTTCGAACTCCCTTGCTCACTACCCAGAGTGAGGGTCAGCGAGACGAAAAGCCAGAGGAAGCCCGAAATCTGTGGACACAAAGTCTCCTGTGGATAATTCCGTGACTCCGGAGAGTGACGGTCGGTGATCGCGGCCGGAGAGATGCCGATGGTCCGAGGGGGCTACGCGTGTTGATGGTCCGGGGGCTACGCGCCCGGCACGGGGAAGCGGCTCTCATTCCGGTCGATCTTGGCCGCGAGGGCGGCAAGCGCGTCGATGCCGAGCACCTCGCACAGCTGCAGCAGGTAGGCGAGGACGTCGGCGACCTCGTCCTCGACCCGGTGCGCCGACTCCGCGTCGTCCATCACGCGGGCCGACTGCTCGGGGGTCAACCACTGGAAGATCTCGACCAGTTCGGACGCCTCGACGCTGAGCGCCGCGGCCAGGTTCTTCGGGGTGTGGAAGGGCCCCCAGTCCCGGGCCTCCGCGAAACGCGCGAGCCGATTCTGGAGACCCGCCACGTCGAGAGGGAGCGCCTGCCCCTCAGCCCGGCTCGCCGGGTCGGCCGTGCCGGTCGCGTCGGCCGACCCGGTCGTGTCGGCCGACCCGGTCGTGCCGGTCACATCGGTCGGGCCGGTCGACCCGGTCACGCCGACCCGGCCGCTCGCACCACTCGCACCACTCGCACCACTCACGCGGAGCCCATCACTGTTTGCGTCTGTCACGGCTTCAGGTCTACCACCGTCGCGCCGTGCTCCCGTGCCGCCCGGTCCGCCGGCCCGCCCTCCCCCACCGTGGCGACGAGCCGGATGTGGCCGCGGGCGCACATCCGGGTGGCCAGCGCGATGAGTTCGCCGCTCTGGGCCGGGTCGAGGCCGCGGTCGAGGCCGTCCGCGAGGACGGTGAGGCTCTGGTACGCCTCCGGGACTTCGGCCGCCGTGTCGACCTCGAGGACGCGGGGACCGGTGAGGAGGACGAGGGCGAGGGCCAGGTACCTCAACTCGCCGTCCGCGAGCCGCTCGACGGGGCTGCGTGGCCCGTCGCCGCGGTCGATGACGGCGCGTACCGCACCGTTCGGCGTCTGCTCGGCGAGCACGTCCGCCACCGGGCCCGCGAGCCCGGCCCGGGCCGCGGCGACGAGGAGGGAGTGCCGGGTGCCGCATTCGGAGCGGGTGCGGCGCAGCACCGTGGCGAGGTTGTCGCAGCCGGTGAACAGCCGGTCGGTGTGCGCCCGCACCGGGGCGCGCATACGGGCCGGGTCGGGGTCGCAGGCGAACACCGAGCGCAGTCCGACCACGACCTGCTCGGCGGCGGCGAGGACCCGGCGCTGCCCTTCCGTCCGGCCGGCGACGCGCAGCGGGAGCAGCGCCGTGCCGAGCAGGTCGTCGGGGAGCGGGGCGCGCGTCACGGGTACCGATCCGGCGGTGTGCCAGGCGGCCTGGACGTGGCGGCGGCCGGGGTCGCGCAGCGCGGTCTCCAGGTAGGTGACGCCGGGGCCGGTCAGCCGCTCGCCCACGACGCGGAGTTCGGGCTCGGCCTGGACGGCGAGGTCGAGCCGGACGGGTCCGGCCGGTCCCTCGACGGTGCAGCCGATGCGGAACCCGCGGCGGTGCTGGGCATCCGGCCTGGCCCGTTCGGGAACGTACCGCGGCGGATCGGGGAACACCTCCGCCAGATGCGCCCCTCCGCCGAGTCCGGCGAGTGCCTCCAGTGCCCGCAGCGCGCTGGTCTTGCCGCTGCCGCTGGGCCCGGTCAGCACGGTGAACGGGCCGAGGGCGAAGGTCAGGCCGCGGTGGCGGCCGAAGGCCGAGAGCCGCAGTTCGGTCACGCGCGGTCGGTCCGGGGACACGCCCGGGGGCAGCGGGGGCGCGCCCCGGTGGAGCACGGTCATGCGGCGAACGTAGGCCGCCCGTCGTCGGCAGAACCGTTCATCCCCGCGACCTTCCTACGATCGAGGGACTATGCCCTCCGGGCTTGCCACCGGAGCCACCGGTCAGGAGACGGCGCCGGCTCCCGCCACCAGACCCTGGACCTCGGTTCCGGGCGGGGCCAGGAGGAAGACGTTGCGGTCGACGCGGTGCATGCCGCAGCCGAGGCCCATGACGACACCGCTGCTGAAGTCCAGGACGCGCTTGGCCACTTCGGTCTCGGCGCCGGACAGGTCGAGCAGCACCGGAATGCCGGTCATGACCGTCTCGGCGACGTCACGCGCGTCACCGAAGACGTTGACGCGCAGGACGACGAAACGGCGGCGCGGCTCGGTCTCGGGTTCGGGGATCGAACGGTGGCCGACCGCCGACGGCCATTCGTTGCGGCTGCGCAGCGGTACTACCTGGGCGAGCCCTTCCCACTGTTCGTCGGTGACGTCGTGGCCGTTCACTGCTCCCACCCCGTCCGGGCTCGCACTGTTGTCTGCACCGATCAATTCTTACGCCATGTCACCCGTTCAGCCCAACACCGACACGGACGGGAGTCTCATGCGGCGAGGTCGACCGCCTCCACCGCGGGCACCCGGACCCCGCGCCGCGCGGTGGCCACGCTGGTGACCAGGGTGGCCGCGGCGGCTATGGCCACCACCGTGATCCAGATGCCGAGGCCCCGTTCGGGCAGCGCTCCGTCGGTGCGTACGGCGGTGAACGGGAGGATGCCCGCGAGCGCCGCGAGTGTGCCGAAGAACACGCCGGTGACGGTGAGGACGACGCCTTCCACCGCGACGGTTCCGAGCACCTGGGCGGGGGTGGCCCCGGCCAGCCGCTGCTGCCCGAACTCACGGACGCGGTAGGCCGTGGCGGCGTACAGAGAGTTGATCAGCATGACGCAGGCGAAGACGACGATGATGCCGACCACGGTGAAGTTGAGCGTCTCGAGGTTCTTGTCATCTATTGACCTGGTCAACCCGGACGCCTTGATCGCGTCATTCTCGACGGCCTGCATGTACAGCGTCGCGGTGGCCATGCCCGTGAAGAGGATCAACGGCATGAGGATGCCGGAGAGTTCGGGTGCGCGGCGGCGCATGTTCCGCACGGTCAGGTAGCCGCTCACGCCGGTGAGAGCGGTGACGAGGGGTTCGGCGCGGCCCAGGACGATGCGCAGCAGGCGGGTCGAGACGAGGGCGAAGCCGACCGACAGGAGGATCGCCCCGTAGGCGGGGGCTGCCATCAGGGCCGCGTCGGTGGCGTTCATGGCGAAGGTGCTGGACACGGCGAGCGCGCCGGCCACGAGAGCCGCCCACGACGCGAACTTCCGGCCACGTCCGCTTCGTTGGTGGACGCCCGCGGCCGCCTTCGTCGCGCGGCGCACGGCGAGGAAGGCGGCGCCGGCCGCCGCGAGGAGCGTGACGGCGATGCCGGACGTGAGGGCGATCGGGCCGAAGGAGTGGTCGACGGAGTCGGCGACCTGGCCGCTGTCCTTGAACACGTCGAGCAGGACGGTCCCGCCGAGCACGGCGGGGCCGATCGCGAGGAGCGTGGCCACGAGCGCGACGGCCACGGCTTCGCCGACGACCATGCGCTTGATCTGGGCGGGTGTGGCGCCTGTGGTGCGCAACAAGTTGATCTCGTCCGTACGTTGACGCACGTTGACCGTGAGTGTCGAGGCGATCGCGAAGAAGACCAGGAGGGTTCCGTAGCCGCCGACGACACTCGCCGCGGTGGTGAGCGTGTCCGCGCTGACCTTGTCGACGCCGTTCGCGGCCGCCGTGTCGTGCATCGAGTTGAACGTCATGATGACGGCCGCGCCGAAGAACGCGGACAGGAAGGTGGCGAGGAAGCGGCCGGGGCGCTGCCGTACGGAGCGTGCCGCGAGTCCGAGCATCGTGAACATGGCTCACGCCTCCAGGAGGGTGTCGTCGCCGAGGTGCGCGAGGCGCTCGGCGATCCGGTCGGCCGCCGGGGCCGTCAGCTGCCCGGCGAGGCGGCCGTCGGCGAGGAACTGCACGGTGTCCGCGTACGACGCCGCGACCGGGTCGTGCGTCACCATCACGACGGTCCTGCCGTGCAGCCGTACCGCCTCCTGGAGGAGGCGCAGCACGTCGCGGGCGCTGCGGGTGTCGAGGGCGCCGGTCGGTTCGTCCGCGAAGATCACCGAGGGCTCGGTGACCAGGGCGCGGGCGATCGCGACGCGCTGGCGCTGGCCGCCGGAGAGCTGGTCGGGGGTGTGCCCGAGCCGGTCGCCCAGGCCGACCTCGGCGAGGACCCGCTCGGCCTTCGCCCGGTTCACGCGCCGCCCCGCGAGCCGCAGCGGCAGGACCGTGTTCTGCGCGACGGTGAGCGTGGGCAGCAGGTTGTACTGCTGGAAGACGAAGCCGACGCGGGTGCGGCGGAACCTGGTCAGCGCGGCCTCGCCGCGGGCCGGCCCCGGGCCGCCGGACATCTCCTCGCCGTCGACCACGACGAGGCCGCTGTCGGGCCGGTCGAGCCCGGCCGCGCAGTGCAGCAGCGTCGACTTGCCTGAGCCGGAAGGGCCCATCACGGCTGTGAAGCTGCCGGTGGGGAGGGTGAGGGTGACGTCGTCGAGCGCCCTGACCAGCGTGCCGCCGGCTCCCGCGCCGTCTTCCGCCTCCGTCGTGCCGTACGTTTTGGTGACCTTGACGAGACGGAGCGCCTCGCCACGGCCGTTCGCCGCTGCCGGTCCGTCCTGATGGCGGCCCTGATGGTGGTTTCGCATGTCGCCGTTCCCCTCGTCCGGCGCCCTGTGCGCCTCACCTACGACGCTAGGGACGGCGGCCGCGCGGGACATTGGGCGTACGGCCCGGACCGGGGGTGTCGCTACGTACACCCGGTCCGTGCACCCGTCACACGTGCACCGCGCCCTACAGGTGGCCGCCCGAGCGGGCGAGCCAGCGGCCGGCGTGCCGCGTGACCTCGACGGGGCGGCCGAAGCAGGCCGTCATGCGCTCGGCCGTCAGCACCTCCTCGACCGGCCCTCGGGCGAGGACGCGGCCCTCGCGCAGGAGCAGGGCGTGACTGATCGCCGGGGAGAGCTCCTCCAGGTGGTGGGTCACGGTGACGGTCGCCAACTCCGGCCGCCCGTACGCCAGTTGGCGCATGGTGTCGATGAGGTCCTCGCGCGAGGGCAGGTCGAGCGCGTTGAACGGCTCGTCGAGCAGCAGCAGCGCCGGGTTCGCCATGAGGGCGCGGGCGATGAGGATGCGGGCACGCTGGCCGCCCGAGCAGACCCCGTACGGGCGGTCGGCGAGATCCTTGATCTGGAGTTCGGCGAGCAACTCGTGGGCGCGCTCGCGCACTTCGTGGTCGTACGACTTCCAGAGCGGCTGGACGGTGCCGGTGTGGCCGGTCAGGACGACGGTGTGGCCGGTGAGGTCCTGCGGGACGCGCTGGGACGTGGAGACATGGCCGATGTGGGCGCGCAGCTCGCGCACGTCGACGCGGCCGAGCCGGTGACCGAGGACCTCGACGGTGCCCGTGGTGGGGAAGGTGGTGGCGCCGACGAGGCGCAGGATGCTGGTCTTGCCCGCGCCGTTGGGGCCGAGCAGCGCCCAGTGCTCACCGGGCCGCACGGTCCAGTCGATGGCGTCGAGGATGACCTGGCCGGTGGTGTAGCGGCGCATGCTCGCGCCGTCGAGGGCGGCGACGACGCGCCCGCTCCCCGCACCGTTCGCCTGTTCGTCCGTCCCGCTCATGGCGCCTCCCGCTTCGTCGCGTATCGGACAGAGAGTAGCTGTAGGAGACATTTACCTGCGGCCGCGTCCGAGTCGTGGACGCGGCCCGGGGGTGGCCGGGTTCGTCCAGGCATGGCCTTCCCGCGCCGATGTTGCCGCCCGGCCAGGGGAGTTGGTGATCTCCGCGCGGGATGGGCAGAGCGTGGCGACAGGCCCGGTCACCCCTCGCCCCGCCGTCGGCGAACGTAGGCTGATCACCATGGACCTGAGCCGGCAGCCCGTCGTCGACGCCGCGACACCGCCCGCGTCCGCCGTCCCCGTCGCGCACCGCTGGAATGCGGTGGTATGGGTGCTTTGCGGCCTGTTGCCGCCCGCCATCGCGGTGTCGGACGCGACGGGCGGGACGAAGTACACGACATACGGGCTGCTGGCCGTCCTCACGTTCTCCTACGCGGCCGTCGCGATGTTCCCCTCGAATCCGGCCCTGCGACCGTCCGCGTACCTGGCGATCCTGACCGTCGCCCTCGGCGCCGTCGCCTACGTGATGGGCGGTGGCGCCGCCCTGTTCATCGTGTCGCTGCCGCACTTCTGGATCTACGCGTCCGGTCCCGCCGCCGCCCTCTCGTTCAGCGGTGGCGCGGCGGTGCTCACCGCCCTGGCGAGTGCCGCCGGCCGCGACCCCGAGCCCCGAGTCCTGACCGGCGACACGGCGTTCATCGCTCTCGGTTACGTCGTGGGCGCCGGGGTGGGTCTCCTCGTGCACCGGATCAGCGAGCAGGGTGAGGCGCGCGCCCAGCTGCTCACCGAACAACTGGCCGATACGCAAGCCGAGTTGGCCGAGGCCCATCGCCGGCAGGGCGCGGCGGACGAGCGGGAGCGGCTTGCCCGCGAGATCCACGACACGCTCGCGCAGGGCTTCGCCTCCATCATCGTGCTGGCGGAGGCGGCCCGTTCCGGCCTGGATGCCGAACCTACGCGCGCGACCCAGCAGTTGACGTCCATCGAGCAGACCGCGCGGGAGAACCTCGCGGAGGCGCGCGCCCTGGTCGGTGCGACTCCGCCGCCGGGCGGCGCGGTCCAGGGCTCGGTCTCCGCGACCCTGCGGCGCATCCTCGACCGGTTCGCCGAGGACACCGGCATCGCGGTGGACGCGGACCTCGCGGACGTCGACTGCGACCAGCAGACCCGGATCGCACTGTTGCGCTGCACCCAGGAGTCCCTCGCCAACGTCCGCAAGCACGCGCGGGCCTCGACGGTGGTCGCGGTGCTGACGCCCGGCCCGTACGGGGTCGATCTGGAGATCACCGACGACGGGCGCGGCTTCGATGTCGCGGCGGCCCGCGGCTTCGGTCTCGACGGCATGCGCAAGCGGCTCGCCGAACTCGGCGGCGAGCTGACCGTCACCAGTTCGCTCGGCGACGGCACCCGCATCCTCGCCTCCCTGCCCACCACCGCCCCCGGCCACGAGGAGCTCGTATGACCGTCCAGGACCAAGGCCACGCATCCCGCCTGCGGATCGTCGTGGTCGACGACCACACGGTGATGCGCGCCGGTGTCGTGGCGCTGCTCGCCTCAGAGCCCGGTATCGAGGTGGTCGGGGAGGCGGACGACGGCCGCGCGGGCGTGGCGCTCGTCGAGGAACTCGTCCCCGATGTCGCCCTGTTGGACCTGCGGATGCCGGTCCTCGACGGTGTCGCGGCGACGCAGCGGATCGTCGCGGGCCCGAGCGGTACGCGCGTGCTGATCCTGACGACGTACGACACGGACACCGAGATCGAGCGCGCGGTGGAGGCCGGCGCGATCGGCTATCTGCTCAAGGACACCTCGCGCGAGCAGCTCGTCGACGCGATCCACTCGGCGGCCCGCGGCGAGACGGTGCTCGCCCCGCGCGTCGCGCAGAAGCTCGTCGCGAAGATGCGCCGCCCGGTCCAGGCCGCGCTCACCGCGCGCGAGGTGGACGTGCTGGAGGCGGTGGCCGACGGCCTGTCCAACGCCGACATCGGCAAGCGGCTCGTGATCGGCGAGGCGACCGTGAAGACGCATCTGCTGCGGGTCTTCGCGAAGCTGGACGTGAGCGACCGGACGCGGGCCGTCGTGGTGGCGATGGAGCGCGGCCTCCTCGACCGGCCCGGCAAGGACTGACGGCAGCACCCGGGACAACCCGTGGGTGCACGACCGTTGACACCCCCAGAGATCAAGTGATCTATTCACTTTATGAGTTACGCCGATCAGCCCTCCCTGTCCGAACGCCTGGCGGACGACATAGTCGAGATCATCCGCAGCGAGCGGCTCTCCCCCGGTGACGTCCTGGCCTCCTCGCGCGAACTGGCCCGGCGCTTCGAGGTGACGACGCCGACCGTACGGGAGGCGCTGCGGCGTCTGGAGGCGACGCAGGTCGTGGAGTTCCGGCACGGTTCGGGCACGTACGTCGGCCCGGGCGCCGAGCGGCGGCTGCTCGCCAACCCGCATCTGCCGCGCAGCACCCGGCAGTCGGTGCTCGAACTCGTCGGGGCCCGGCTCGTCGTCGAGCCGGCCGTCGCCGCGGAGGCGGCGCGCACCCGACTCCCGCAAGGACTGGAGCAGTTGGAGTACGCGGCGGCCAACGCGCTGTTCCCGCCGGAGGAATCGCTGCGCCGCTCCGTGCACTTCCATGTCGCGCTGGCCACGGCCAGCGGGAACGCGCTGCTGAAGGAGACCGTCGAGGCGCTGCTCCAGGTCCGCGCCCGCGACCAGGTCGAGATCCGGCATCGTTACAACGACCGGGAGCGCGACCACGCCGAGCACCTGCTGATCCTCGAAGCGGTGCGGGACGGGGACGCGGAGGCCGCCGAGCGGATCACCCGGGAGCACCTCGGCGCGATCCGGGATGCCGTCCAGGCGGCCGAATTCCCCGACGGCGGTGAGCTGTCGTGAGCACCCAGTCACCGCTGCTGCTGGCCGAGTTGACGACCGAGGAGGCCGCAGAGGCCGTCAGCCGGGCGCCCGTTGTGATCATCCCGGCCGGGGCGTACGAGCAGCACGGGCCAGGGATGCCGCTCGCCACGGACACGATCCGGGCCGAGCGCATCGCCGCCCTGGTGGGCGCCCGGCTCGCGGGCCGCGTGGTCATCGGGCCGCCGCTGCCGGTCGGGGTCTCGCCGCACCACATGGCGTTCGCCGGGACGGTGACGCTGACGACGACCACGTTCGCGGCCGTGGTGCGCGAGTACGTGGAGAGCCTGCGACGGCACGGATGGCGCCGGTTCCTGGTGCTCACCGGACACGGCGGCAACAACGCGGCGCTCACCACCGTCGCCCAGGATCTGCTCATGGCACACCCCGAGGTGCGGTTCGCCTGGTCGCCCGTGACGTCGCTCGCCTCCAAGGTGATCGCCGAGATGGGCGTGAGCGCGGTGCACGGCCACAGCGGCGAGGCCGAGACGGCCCAAATGCTGTTTCTGGCACCGGAGTTGGTGCACCGGGACCGGCTGGCGGCGGGGTCCGTCTCCGTCGACGGGCTCCAGCCCGTCGCCCGCCTCGCCCGCTCCTTCTCCCAGCCGTCATTGACCCTGCCGTACGACGAGTTGAGCGCGAACGGGGTCCTCGGGGACCCGACTTCCGTGACCGCCGACGACGGGCGGGCCATCGTGGACGCCGTTGTCGAGCGTGTGTGCGCGTTCGTCGAGGAATGGCTCGACGTCTAGCCCTCGCCTCACCCCCTCAAAAACCGAACCTCACCGAACCCCACCGAACCCCTCAAGGGAGCCGCACATGAAGGGTCTGCTTCGGCGTGCCTGCGTACTGGCCGCCGCGCTCGTCGCCGTACCACTGGCCCCGTCCCAGGCCGCCTCCGGCGCCCCCTCCTCGGAAGGGTGCGGGAGCGCCGCCCCGCAGGAACCCGGCACCAGCGTGCCGCAGACGATCAGCAGCGGTGGGCGCGCCCGGACGTATCAGTTGCATCTGCCCGACGGTTACGACCCGGCCAGGAGCTGGCCGCTCATCGTCGCCTATCACGGGCGCGGGAACACGGGTGCCGGGACCGAGGCGTTCTCCCGGCTGTCGACGCTGCCGGCCGTCGTCGCGTATCCGAACGGTGTCATCGGGACCGGCGACGGCGACCGGCAGGCGTGGCAGGGTGCGCCGTACGCGGCGGCCGGGGTGGACGACGTCGCGTTCACCGGCGACCTGCTCGACAGCCTTGAGAGCCGCCTCTGCGTGGACACGAGTCGGGTGTACGCCACCGGGAAGTCCAACGGGGCCGGATTCACCGGGCTGCTGGCGTGCCGGATGGCAGACCGGTTCGCCGCCGTCGCACCGGTCGCCGGGGCCTTCTACCCCGGGACCGGGGAGAACTGCGACCCCGCACGGCCCGTGCCGGTCATCGACTTCCACGGCACCGGCGATGCCACCATCCCGTACCAGGGCGACGCGGACCGCGGTCTGCCCGCGATCCCGGACTGGGTGGCCGGCTGGGCGGAGCGCGACCACTGCGCCACACGGTTGCCCGACGAGGTGACCGGGCCCGACATCACGACGCGGCGGTGGACCGGCTGCGCGGGCGGCGCCGAGGTGACGCATGTCGCGGTGACCGACGGCGGGCACACCTGGCCGGGCGCCGACGGGTACAGCGGCGGCGGCAGCACGACCCAGACGATCAAGGCCCACGAAGTCATCTGGGACTTCTTCCAGACCAGGCAACTTCCCCGCGACAAGCGCTAGTCGGAGCCGCCGCCATGTCCGTACAGAGAGACGCACCACCACTCGACGAGGCGGCGCGACTGCCGCGCGTCATCCGCGCCCTGGCCGTCGTGGAGCGCGCGGGCAACGCCCTGCCGCACCCCTTCTGGCTGTTCTGGATCCTGTCCGCGCTGCTCGCCGTCGTCAGCGCCGTGCTCGCCGTATTCGACGTGTCGGTCGTGTCGCCCGCCGACGGCAGGACCGTCGTCGTGCAGAACCTGCTCAGTGGCGACGGGCTCGCCATGGCGGTGTCGTCGATGGTGTCGAACTTCGCCGAATTCCCGCCGATGGCGACGATCGTCGTGGTCATCATGGGCGTCGCGGTGGCCGAGCGCAGCGGGTTCCTGGCCGCCGCGATGAAGGTCGGCGTGGCCCGCGTGCCCGCGTCGTGGGTCGTGTTCGCCGTGGCGTTCGCCGGGACGGTGGCGCACGTCGCGTCGGCCGCCGCGTACATCATCCTGGTGCCCCTCGGCGGGCTCGCCTTCCGTGCCGTGGGCCGCTCCCCCATCCTCGGCATCGTCGTGGCGTACACGTCGATCGCCTCCGGCTACGACGCGAGCCCCGTGCCCACGCCGAACGACGCGATCTTCGCGGGCATCACCACGGCGGCCGCGAAGATCACGGGCGGCGACGACGCGTACGTGTCCCCGCTGTCCAACTGGTTCTTCAACATCGCCTCCTCCCTTCTGCTCGCCGCCGTCATCACCCTCGTCACGCGCTACGTCCTGTCGCGCAGGCCCGATCTCGGCCCCGATCCGGACGCCGACGTCGAGGATCTCGGGACGCTGCGACTGAGCGAGCGGGAACGGGCCGCGCTGCGGGCGGCGCTGCTCGCGCTCGGTGCGGGTCTGGTGCTGGTCGTGGCCGCGCTGCTGCCCACGTCGTCACCGCTGCGCGGGGCCGGCGGCAGCATCGTCGAGTCGCCGTTCCTGGACGGCATCGCGGCCGTCGTGGCCTGCCTGTTCGCGGTCACCGGCATCGTGTACGGCCGGCGCGCCGGGTCGATCACCAGAGCCGGTGACGTGCCGGGGCTGATGGCCGACGGCGTCAAGCAGATGGCTCCGGTGCTCGTCCTCTTCTTCGCCATCGCCCAGTTCCTCGCCTACTTCGACTGGACGCACATCGGGGATGTGCTGGCGGTGCGGGCGGCGGAGGCGCTGCGGCACAGCGGCCTGCCGATCGTCGTGGTCTTCCTGCTGGTCCTGGTACTGCTGACGCTGGTCAACGTCATGGTCACCAGCGGCTCGGCGATGTGGGCGCTGGCCGCGCCCGTCCTCGTACCGATGCTGATGCTGGTGCACGTGCCCGCGGAGACGACGCAGGCGCTGTTCCGCATCGCGGACTCCGGGTCGACCGCGATCACGCCGATGAGCCCGTACTTCGTGATGGCGCTCGGCTTCCTGCAGCGCTACCGCAAGAGCGCGGGCATCGGCACCCTCACCTCGTACACCCTGCCGCTGGCGGTCGCCATGACGGTGGCGTGGACGCTGCTGTTCCTGGCGTGGTGGGCACTGGGGATTCCGCTCGGACCGGGGGCCGCCGTGCGCTGAGTGCCCCATGTGACGTGCCATGTGCGTCGGCGTACGGCGGCCCCGGCCGGGTCATCAACTCCTGGTCGTCAACTCCCGGAGCGCCACGTTGAGTTCGAGGACGTTGACGCCGGGCTCCCCCATGAAGCCGAGGATCCGGCCGTCCGTGTGGTCGTCGACGAGCTTCTGTACCCGCGCGACGGAGAGGTGGTTCTTCTCCGCCACGCGGTGGACCTGCAGCTCGGCGTAGGCCGGGGAGATCTGCGGGTCGAGGCCGGAGGCGGAGGAGGTGACGGCGTCGGCCGGGATGTCCGCGGCCTTCACCTTGTACGTCGCGGTGGAGTTGTCCGCGACGACGGCGGCCTTGGCGTCCTTCACCTGCTTGATCAGGTCCTTGTTGTCACCGGAGAGGTTGGTGGCGCCGGACAGGATCAGCTTGTACCGGGTGTTGACGCTGTTGGTGCCGAGACCGTTCGAGGGGCGCGGCTGGAACCAGGTCAGGTCGGGCTTGCCGTCCTTGGTGAGGTAGGTCTGTCCGATGAGGGACGAACCGACCACCTTGCCCTGGGACGTGATCTCCGAGCCGTTGGCCTTGCCGTGGAAGGCGGCCTGGGCGACGCCGGTCACCGCGAGCGGGTAGACGATCCCGCACACGACGGTGAGGAGGAGCAGGGCCCGCAGGCCCGCCCACATCAACCGGCCTGTGTTTGCTACCGAGTTGTTCATGGCCGTCAACCGATTCCGGGGATGAGGGAGAGCAGAAGGTCGATGATCTTGATGCCGATGAAGGGGGCTATCAGTCCGCCGAGTCCGTAGATCCCGAGGTTGCGGCGGAGCATCCGGTCGGCGCTCACCGGCCGGTACCGGACGCCCTTCAGGGCGAGCGGGACCAGCGCGATGATGATGATCGCGTTGAAGACGACCGCGGAGAGGATCGCGGAGTCGGGCGAGGACAGGTGCATGATGTTCAGCTTGTCCAGGCCCGGGTAGACCGCGGCGAACAGCGCCGGGATGATCGCGAAGTACTTCGCGACGTCGTTGGCGATCGAGAAGGTCGTCAACGCGCCCCGGGTGATGAGGAGTTGCTTGCCGATCTCGACGATCTCGATGAGCTTGGTCGGGTTCGAGTCGAGGTCGACCATGTTGCCGGCCTCCTTCGCCGCCGACGTACCGGTGTTCATCGCGACGCCGACGTCCGCCTGGGCCAGGGCCGGGGCGTCGTTGGTGCCGTCACCGGTCATCGCGACGAGTTTGCCGCCCGCCTGCTCCCGCTTGATGAGGGCCATCTTGTCCTCGGGAGTGGCCTCCGCGAGGAAGTCGTCGACGCCCGCCTCGTCGGCGATCGCCTTCGCCGTCAGCGGGTTGTCGCCCGTGATCATGACGGTCTTGATGCCCATGCGGCGCAGCTCGTCGAACCGCTCCCGCATGCCGTCCTTGACGACGTCCTTGAGGTGGATGACGCCGAGCACGCGGGCGCCGTCGGCGTCTTCCAGCGCCACCAGCAGCGGGGTGCCGCCGGCCTCCGAGATCCGGTCGTTCAGTTCCCGTGCGTCCCCGGCGACCACGCCCCCGCGCTCCTCGACCCAGGCGATGACGGACCCGGTCGCCCCCTTGCGGATCCTGCGTCCGTCGAGGTCCACGCCCGACATCCGGGTCTGGGCGGTGAACTCGATCCAGTCGGCGCCGGTCAATTCGCCCTGGTGGCGTTCGCGCAGCCCGTACTTCTCCTTGGCGAGGACCACGATCGAGCGGCCCTCGGGGGTCTCGTCGGACAGCGAGGAGAGCTGCGCGGCGTCGGCGAGCTGCGCCTCGGTGGTGCCGCGGACGGGGACGAACTCGGCGGCCTGCCGGTTGCCGAGGGTGATGGTGCCGGTCTTGTCGAGCAGCAGGGTGGACACGTCGCCGGCGGCCTCGACGGCCCGTCCGGACATGGCGAGCACGTTGCGCTGCACGAGGCGGTCCATGCCCGCGATGCCGATGGCGGAGAGCAGGGCGCCGATGGTGGTCGGGATGAGGCAGACGAGCAGCGCGACCAGGACGACCATGTCGAGGTTCTTGCCCGCGTAGTGCGCGAAGGGCGGCAGCGTGGCGACGGCCAGCAGGAACACGATGGTCAGTGACGCGAGCAGGATGTTCAGCGCGATCTCGTTCGGCGTCTTCTGCCGGGCCGCGCCCTCGACCAGGTTGATCATGCGGTCGATGAACGTCTCGCCGGGCTTCGTCGTGATCTTGATGACGACGCGGTCGGAGAGCACCTTCGTGCCGCCGGTGACGGCCGAGCGGTCGCCGCCGGACTCGCGGATGACCGGGGCCGACTCGCCGGTGATGGCCGACTCGTCGACGGAGGCCACGCCCTCGACGACGTCACCGTCACCGGGGATGACATCGCCGGCCTCGCAGACCACGAGGTCGCCGATCTTCAACTCCGTACCCGGGACGTGCTCTTCGCGGCCCCCCAGGAGCCGGCGCGCGACCGTGTCGGTCTTGGCCTTGCGCAGGGTGTCGGCCTGGGCCTTGCCGCGGCCCTCGGCGACGGCCTCCGCGAGGTTGGCGAAGATCACCGTCAGCCACAGCCAGGCGCTGATGGTCCAGCCGAACCAGTCGGACGGGTCCTTGAACGAGAACACCGTCGTCAGGACCGAGCCGACCAGCACCACGAACATGACCGGGGACTTGACCATCACCCGAGGGTCGAGCTTGCGGCAGGCGTCGGGCACCGACCTGACCAGCTGCTTCGGGTCGAAGAGACCTCCGCCGACCTTGCCGCCCCCGGATTCCGCGGACGGGTGGCCGCTCTGCGCGGACTGGTGCGGCGCCCGGCCGGGTGTGGCTGTGGACATTGCGGCCCCGTCCTCCCTGGGTTCTTCAGTACGTACGTTCATGAGGCGAGTCCCTCGGCGAGCGGCCCGAGCGCGAGCGCCGGGAAGTAGGTCAGGCCGGTGACGATCAGGACCGTGCCGACCAGGAGTCCGGTGAACAGCGGCTTCTCGGTGCGCAGGGTGCCCGCGGTGGCCGGGACCGGCTTCTGCTCGCCGAGCGAACCGGCGAGCGCGAGCACGAACACCATCGGCAGGAAGCGGCCGAGGAGCATCGCGAGGCCGATCGTGGTGTTGAACCAGTTGGTGTCGGCGCTCAGGCCCGCGAAGGCCGAGCCGTTGTTGTTGGCGCCCGACGTGAACGCGTAGAGGATCTCCGAGAAGCCGTGCGCGCCACTGTTCAGCATGGAGTTCTTCGGCGTCGGCAGGGCCATCGAGAGGGACGTGAAGACGAGGACGAGCGCCGGCGTGATCAGGATGTAGCAGGCGGCGAGCTTGATCTCGCGGGTGCCGATCTTCTTGCCGAGGTACTCGGGCGTGCGGCCCACCATGAGGCCGGCGATGAACACCGCGATGAGCGCCATGATCAGCATGCCGTAGAGGCCGGAACCGGTACCGCCGGGCGCGATCTCGCCGAGCTGCATGCCGAGCATCGTGATGCCGCCGCCGAGGCCCGTGTAGGAGGAGTGGAAGGAGTCCACCGCGCCGGTCGACGTGAGCGTCGTGGCGACCGCGAAGATCGAGGAGCCGCCGATGCCGAAGCGGTTCTCCTTGCCTTCCATGGCGCCGCCCGCGAGGTCGAACGCGGGGCCGTGGTGGGCGAATTCGGTCCACATCATGAGGCCGGTGAAGGCGATCCAGATCGTCGCCATCGTGGCGAGGATCGCGTAGCCCTGCCGGAGCGAGCCGACCATCCTGCCGAACGTGCGGGTCAGCGCGAACGGGATGACCAGGATCAGGAAGACCTCGAAGAGGTTGGTGAAACCGCTGGGGTTCTCGAAGGGGTGGGCGGAGTTGGCGTTGAAGTAGCCGCCGCCGTTGGTGCCGAGTTCCTTGATGGCTTCCTGGGAGGCGACGGCGCCGCCGTTCCACTGCTGCGAGCCGCCCCCGAACTGGCCGACCTCGTGGATGCCGGAGAAGTTCTGGATGGCGCCGCAGGCGACCAGGACGAGGGCGCCGACGACCGCGATCGGAATCAGGATGCGGACGACTCCGCGTACCAGGTCCGCCCAGAAGTTGCCCAGTTCACCGGTGCGGGTCCGGGCGAAGCCGCGGACCAGGGCCACCGCCACGGCGATCCCCACCGCCGCGGAGACGAAGTTCTGCACCGCGAGACCGCCGGTCTGCACGACGTGGCCCATGGCCTGTTCGCCGTAGTACGACTGCCAGTTGGTGTTGGCGACGAAGGACGCGGCCGTGTTGAAGGCCTGGTCCGGGTCGATCGACGTGAAGCCGAGCGAGCCGGGCAGCGAGCCCTGGAGCCGCTGCAGCAGGTAGAGGAAGAGGACGCTCACGGCCGAGAAGGCGAGGACGCCCCGCAGGTAGGCGGTCCAGCGCATCTCCGTGTTCGGGTCGGCGCCGATGCCCTTGTAGATCCACTTCTCCACCCGGAGGTGCTTCTCGGAGGAGTAGACCCGGGCCATGTGGTCGCCGAGGGGTCGGTAGGCCAGTGCCAGCGCCGCGAACAGGGCGAGGAACTGGAGCGCTCCGGCAAGGACGGGGCTCATATCTGTTCTCAGAACCTCTCCGGGTGGACGAGGGCGAGGACGAGATAGCCCAGCAGGGCGACGGCCACGACCAGGCCGACGATGTTCTCGGCGGTCACAGCTTCGTCACCCCCTTGGCGACAAGTGCCACCAGAGCGAAAACCGCGATCGTGGTGACGACGAAGGCCAGGTCGGCCATCGTGAGCTCCTGGATGAGGTGCGAAAGGGACAGGGACGGACTCGAAGCGCCCGAACATGTGAAGTGTTCGGACGCTTAGAGCAAACTCCCGGTCGTGGCCGGATCCGATCCCCGTTGACGCCTCTCATACGGGGGCGTATCCGCCCTTGACGCATCTCTTACGTGGAGGGGGCGCGCCGTGATTCACATCAAACGGAAAGCCCCGGTCCCGCCCACGCCCGCAGGACCGGCGACCTGTCCTCGACGGCCTGGGCGGCGTCGAGCACCAGGTCCTCGGTGAACCGGCCGCCGACGAGCTGCACCCCGAGCGGCAGCCCGTCGTGCAGCGCGACCGGCACGGTGACGGCCGGGAAGCCGAGGACCGGCACGGCGGTCATCGGCCACATCGCGGGAAAGAGCTCCCCCGACCGCCGCTCGCCGGCGAGGTCGGCGTCCTGCTCGAAGGGGATCTCGGCGCAGACCGGGGTCAGCAACAGCCGTCCCGCGCCCAGGAGTTGCTGCAACCGCGCGATCAGGGTGGCCCGCCGCCCCCAGCCGTTGATGTACGTCTCCAGGTCCGGGCGCTCGCCCCACACCGTGGCCGCCGCCGCGAAGTGCCCGGCGAGCGCGGTGCGGATCGCGTCGTCGCCGATCTGCTCGACGACCCGCAGCAGCGGCCGGGTGTCCTCGGTGATCAGCAGCAGCCAGAGCCGGGCCGCCTCCGCGAGCAGCGGTTCGGCGTCCACCTCGTCGACCTCGTACCCGGCGTCGGCGAGCCGGGCCGCGGCGTCGGCCACGGCCGCGTCGACCGCCGGATGGTTCTTCACGCCCTCGTTGCCGCGGACGACGGTGACCCGTACCGGCCCGGTCGCGGGCGCGCGCTCCGGTACGGCCGGGACGCCCGCGGGGTCGCGCAGGTCGGGTGTGGTCATGGCGTGCAGCGCGAGCCGCGCGTCGGCCACGGTCCGGCCGAGCGGCCCCTGCACGGCGCACGCGTGCACGGTGGGCGGGAAGTCCAGCGGTACGGGCCCGTCGGGGGTGTCCGCGAAGGCGGGCGGCCCCCAGCCGGAGACCCGGCCGACGGTGGGACGCACCCCGACGACCCCGCAACAGGCCGCGGGGAAGCGGATGGAGCCGCCGATGTCGTTGCCCTGGGCGAGCGGCGTCAGGCCGTCGGCGATCCCGGCGGCCGCGCCCCCGCTGGAGCCGCCCGGCGTCCTGGAGTGGTCCCAGGGGTTGAGGGTCCGGCCGTGCAGGTCGTTGCCGGAGAACCAGCGCAGCGAGAACGCGGGGACGTTGCTGCGCCCGAGCGGGATCGCGCCCGCGGCGCGCAGGGCGGTGACGCAGGCGGCGTCCTCGTCGGAGACGTTCCCGGCGAGGGCGGCCACGCCGTTGGTGGTGGCGTACCCCTGTTGCTCGGTGTTGACCTTGATGGACACCGGCACACCGTGCAGGGGGCCGAGCGGCTCTCCCGCGGCGACGGCCGCGTCCGCCCGGCGGGCCGCGGCGAGGGTTTCGCCGGGGCGGACCTCCACGAGCGCGTTCGTCGCCGGGTTCGCCTCCTCGACGCGGGCGAGGCAGGAGGCGGCGACCTCGACGGCGGAGACCTCCCGGCGGCGCACGGCGGCGGCGAGTTCGGTGGCGGGCCACTGCCACAGCTCTCCGTGCTGACCTGGACTTCCCATGGGGCACCTCTTCGGGAGGGGGTGAGGGACGGGACCGTGATCGGTGACGTGCGGCGCTCAGGGCGGGCCGGCACGGGACGCCGTCATACAACGGCGTTTTATTTCGCGCACAGACTGCGCCGCGGCCTCGATCGCTGTCAACCCCCGCCCGCCGCTTCGTCCGCCGCTGCGTCAGCGGGCTTCGTCAGCCGGCGGAGCCCCGCAGCAGGTCGACGACGGCCAGGATCGCCCGCTCCCCGCGCTCCGCGGTCCAGCTCTCCTGGTCCTCCAGCGTCGACAGCCAGTATCCGCGCAGCAGGAGATGGAGCACGTCACCGCTCAACTCCCCTCCGCCCAGGCCTCCTTCACCGGCGAGCGCGCCCAACTCCTCGTGGTTGCGCCGCGACGTGGCGCGCCGCGCCTTCTCGACCTCGGCACCCGCGCCGGGTCCCGCGCTGGCGATCTCCATCATCAGACGGCGCAGCACCTCGTCGTCCCGCTCGGTGGTGCACATCCAGCGGACGGCCGCGCGCAGCCGCTCCTCACCCTCGACCCCCTCCAGGGCCCGGGCCATCTCACGGCCCCAGTCGGCCTCGGCGCGGCGCATCGCGTTGGTCATCAGGGCGGCGCGGCTGGAGACGTAGTTGGTGACCATGGCGGTGGAGCCGCCGAGCTGTCCGGCCACCGCCCGGATGGTCACGGAGCGGACGCCGCGCTCGCGGGCGACCTGGATGGTGGCGTCCGCGATCTCGTCGAGCCGCCTGGCCTCGTCTACCTCGATCGGCATGTCGCCGACCTTAACGCAATGGGTTGACCGCGTTCACACGGAGCTGCAATGTTGTCATACAACGCTGTTACATCACGGCGTTGTTCATCCCTGTTCATGGGACACCCACGGGCCATTCACGGGCCACTCACGGGAGACCACCCTCATGACCTTTGCTTTTGAGCGCGTCGGCCCGGCTCCTGTGCCCGCCCGGGCCCACGAGTTCCGGGTGCGGATGCGCGACGGGGTCCGGCTCGCCACCGACGTCTACCTCCCCGATCCCGGCGCACCCGGTACCGGCTCGACCGATGCCGACACCGGCACCCCCGCCGTCCTCGTACGACTGCCGTACGACAAGAACAGCCGCTACGTGTACTTCGACGAGATCGCGGCCCTGTTCACCGCCCGCGGCTACGCGGTCGTCGTGCAGGACGTGCGCGGCAAGTTCCGCTCCGAGGGCCCGACCGTGCCGTTCCTGCGCGAGCCCGAGGACGGCTACGACACGATCGACTGGATCGTCCGGCAGCCCTGGTCGGACGGGCTGGTCGGCATGTTCGGCGACTCGTACTACGGCTTCACGCAGTGGGCCGCGGTCGCCTCGCAGCACCCGGCGCTGCGCGCGATCGTCCCCCGGGTGACCACGGTCGACTTCAACGCGACCACACAGAGCGGCACTCCGGTCGGCCGGCCCGTATGGCTGGAGGGCATCGAGTACTACGCGCACTACTGGGTCGACCAGGGCGTGTACGAGTACGAGCCGGACCGGACCGTCCGCCCGGTCATCGACCAGTACGAGCAGGCGTTCCGCGCGATCGGCGCCCGCTCCACCTGGTTCGACCTGCTCGCCCCGCGCTTCACCGACCTGTTCCCGGCGCGCGGCCGGCACCCCTTCGACGCGCGCCCGGTGCCGGTGCTGCACTGCGTGGGCTGGTTCGACAACATCGTGACCCCGCACATGCGGGACTACACGGAGCTCGCCGCGCGCCCCGGCTGGGACGCCGTGCAGTACCTGTGGGCCGGTGCGGTCGACCACGAGAACTACCGGCTCGCGGACGCCCCGGCGACCGGGGAGAGCGACCACGCGGCGAGCGCGGCAGCCCTCGACCGCATGCTGCCGGGCTATGTCGACCCGGCGCTCGAATTCTTCGACGTATTCCTCAAGGGCATCCGCCGCGCGGATGAACTGCCCAAGGTGCGCTGGGAGTTGGGGCACGCGGAGTGGCGGGCCGACGCGTCGTGGCCGCCGCCTGGGGCCATGGAGCAGAGCTGGTGGCTCGACGCGACGAACGGCACCCTCGGGGCGCCCGCACCCACCGCGCCGGACGAGGCACGATGGGCGTACGACCCGGAGGACCCCGTGCCGTCGGTCGTGCCGAACTCCTTCGCCCTGCTGCACAGTTACCCCGACTTCGCCCCGCTCGCCGCCCGCGAGGACGTGCTCTGCTTCACCGGACCCGTACTGACCGGGCCGGTCGACCTCGCGGGACCTCTCTCCCTCGATCTCCAAGTGACCAGCACGGCAACGGAGTTCGACGTCTTCGCCAAGCTCGTCGATGTCCTCCCGGACGGAACGATGCGGCCCCTCGCCCGTGGCGAGGTCCACGTACGGACGGACGAGGCGCCCGACGCGGTGCGCCTCGACCTCGGGCACACCGGCTACCGGGTGCGCCCGGGGCACCGCCTCGCCCTGCTGCTGGCGAGCAGCGACTACCCGCTCTATCTGCCCGCCTCGGGCAGCGACGAGAACCCGTGGACCACGCTCGCCCCGAAGCCGAGCACCCAGACGCTGCGCACCGGCGGGGCCCACCCCTCACGCCTCGTCGTCACCGCCCTGCCCGGGCAGCCCTGACCCCCTGCTCCACGCGCTCGCTCCCCCACACCGAAGGACCCGGCACAACTCGGAACTCCCCGATCAGGAGCACCCTCATGCACGCTCCCCGACGCACCGCCCTGCCGCTCGCGGCGCTGGCCACGGTGCTCGCGCTCACGTCCTGTTCCAGCGGCGACCCGGCGGCGGACTCCTCCCCCGGCGCGGTGCGGCTCACCACCACGACGCCCGCCGCGCACGGCACCGTCGACGACGTCACCTGGAACCTGCCCATGGGCGAGCCGACCACGCTCGACCCGGCGAAGGTCGGCGACTACTCGCCCAGCACCGTCGCCTCCAACCTCTGCGACCCCCTGGTGCGCCTGAAGGCCGACTACTCCACCGCCCCCGGGCTCGCCACTTCCTGGAAGCGGCCCGACCCGAAGACGCTCGTGCTGAACCTGCGCCGCGGCGTCACGTTCTGGGACGGCAGCCCGATGACCGCCGACGACGTCGTGGCGAGCCTGGAGCGCCAGCGCGTGCCCGCCACGCAGAGCGTCAACATCCAGGTCCTGGCGAACGTCACCACCATCAAGGCGACCGCGTCCCACCAGGTCACCGTCCGCTTCCGCACCCCGGACTCGCTGTTCCTGAAGTACCTCGTGAACGGGTTCGGCGCCGTCAGCAAAGCCTCCTACCTGAAGAAGGCCGGCTCCTCCTACGGCACCGCCAAGGGCGGCCTGATGTGCACCGGCCCCTTCAAGCTGACCGGGTGGCGGTCGGGCGAGTCGATCACCGCCGTACGCAACACCGCGTACTGGGACCCTGCGCTGCGCCCCAAGGTCAAGAAACTCACGTTCCGGTTCGTCACCGACAACGGGACACTGACCAGCGCCCTGCTGTCCGGCCAGATCGACGGCAGCTTCGAGATCCCGTCGACCGCCGCGAAGGCCCTGCGCACGTCCAAGGAGGGGAACCTCTACTACGGCCCGTCCGCGCAGACCGTCTTCCTCACCCCGACGAGCCCCGCCTCACCGCTCGCCGACCGTCGTGTCGCCGACGCGCTCTCCCTCGTCCTCGACCGCGACGCGCTCGTCAAGAACGTGTACGACGGCGCGGCCCAGCGGCAGAAGACCTTCATCCCCTCCCTGGTGTGGAAGAACAGCAAGGCCAAGGACGTGTACGCGAAGGGGTACGACGCGCTGCCCCAGCTGCCGGGGCCGGACGTCGCCAAGGCGAAGAAGCTCGTCGAACGGGCCGACCCGAAGCAGCGCACGATCACCGTCGCCATGGGCGCGGGCGACCAACAGTCGCTGCAGACCCTGACGTTCCTCCAGGCCGGCGCCAAGAAGATCGGCCTCAAGGTCGTGATCCGGCAACTCCAGCCCACACAGATGTCCGGCATGTTCTACAACCCGGCGCTGCGCAAGGGCCTCGACGCCACCATGGTCCTCGGCTATGTCGAGATACCCGACCCGCTCTCCTACGCGGACATGCTCACCGACCCGAAGTCCCCGCTGAACTGGACCAACTACCGTAACAGCGAGGTGACTTCGCACATCGGGGCGGCCAAGGCGACGACCGACGAGGAGGCCGCCGCGACCGAGTTCACCGAGGCGCAGGCGCTCTACTCGAAGGACTTCCCGGTCGTGCCGATCGTCTGCCCGTACGAGCGGCTCTTCCTCAACAAGCGGCTCAGCGGCACCCCCGCCTCCTTCGCCTACATCAACATGCCGTGGGCGGCCCGCCTCGGCGGCACCGGACAGGGCGCCTCATGATCTGGCGCTTCATGGTCCGGCGTGCCACGACGCTCGCCGTGACCGCGCTCGTCGCGAGCGTCGCCGTGTACGGGGCGCTGTTCGTCTCGCCGGGCGATCCGGCGACCCTGCTGGTGGGCGGCGGCAGACCGCCGAGCGCGAAGCTGCTCGCCGAGATCCACCACCAGTACCACCTCGACGACCCGTTCCTGCAGGGCTACTGGCGCTGGCTGACCGCCCTGTTCCACGGCGACCTGGGGCAGTCCCTCAGCTACCGGGACTCGGTCACGCACCTGGTCGGCGACCGCATCGGCAACACCCTGTTCCTCGTGACGTTCGCGGCGGTCATCATCATCGTGGCGGGCGTCGCCCTCGGCACGTTCGCGGCGCTGCGCGGCGGCTGGGGCGACACCGTGGTGACCGTCGTGACCACGACGCTCATGGCCGTGCCCACGTTCGTCATGTCGGTGCTGCTGATCTGGTGGCTGTCGGTGCGCTGGGACCTGTTCCCCGCCTACGGCACCGGCGAGGGCTTCACCGGACGCCTCGAACACCTCACCCTGCCCGCGCTCGCGCTCGCCGCGACCTGGCTCGCGTACGTCGCCCAGGTGACGCGCTCCGCGGTGCGCAGCGAACTCGCCTCGGAGCACGTACAGACCGCGCGCGGCCGGGGCCTGCCCGAGCGGCTCGTCGTACGCAAGCACGTCCTGCGCAACGCCTCGGCGCCGATCTTCTCGGTGTCCGGGGTGGCCGTCGCGGGCCTGATCGCCGGCTGCGCGATCGTCGAGCAGGCCTTCGGCGTCAACGGCATCGGGGCGCTGCTCGTGCAGAGCGCCGCCAAGCAGGACCTCGCGGTGGTGCAGGCGCTCGCCCTGATCAGCGTCGTCCTCTTCGTCGGCGTGAACACCGTCGTGGACATGGTCACGGCGCTGCTCGACCGCCGCACTCCGCTGGAGGCCTCCGCATGACGACGTATCAACTGACGGCCACCGCACGGGTATTCAAACGGGGCAACGGCGTGCTGATCGCCTCCGGGGCCGTGGTGGCGCTCGTGGTGGCGCTCGCCGTCTGCGCCCCGCTCGTCGCTCCGTACGACCCGGAGGCCGTCGACCCGATGGCCGTGTACCAGGGCAGTTCGGCGGCGCACTGGCTCGGCACCGACGACACCGGCCGCGACATCCTGTCCCGCATCCTGTACGGGGCGCGGCTCAGCCTGCTCGCGCCCGCCGTCGTGACCCTCGCGGCGAGCGTCGTCGGCACGGCGCTCGCGATCGCGGCGGCCTGGCTCGGCGGCTGGTACGACCGGGTGGTCTCCGGCCTGCTGAACGTCGTGTTCGGCTTCCCCGGCCTGATCCTCGCCGTGGTCGGCGCGGCCGTCTTCGGGGCGGGTCTGCAGGTGGCGGTCGTGACGCTGTCCGTCGCGTATCTGCCCTACGTGGCCCGCACGGTGCGCGGCGCCGCCCTGCGCGAGGTGCATCTGCCGTACGTGTCGGCGCTGCGCATGCTCGGCATGTCCGGGTGGCGGATCTGTCTGCGCCATCTGACGCCCGCGCTGCTGCCGCTGGTCCTGGTGCAGGTGACGGTCTCGTTCGGCTACACGCTGCTCGACGTGGCGGCGTTCTCCTTCATCGGGCTCGGCGCCCAGCCGCCGACGGCCGAGTGGGGGCTGATGGTCGCGCAGGGTGCCTCGGGCGTCCTGGCAGGACGGGCCGAACAGTCGCTGTACGCGGGCCTGGTGATCGTCGTGTTCGTCATCGCCTGCACCCTGCTCGGCAACGGCCTGTCCCGACGGCTCCTGGGGGACGACCGATGACACTCCTCGACATCCAGGACCTGCGCGTCACCCTCCCCCTGGACGGGGCCGACCGCACGGTCATCCACCGGGTCGACCTCTGCGTACCGGCCGGTTCCGCGGTGGGCCTGGTCGGCGAGTCCGGCTCCGGCAAGTCGCTCACCGCCCGGTCCGTGCTGCGGCTCCTGCCACCCGGCGCCCGCGTCGAGGGCGACGTGCGCGTCGACGGGGTCTCCGTGCCCGCCATGGGACCCGCCGCGCTGCGCGCGCTGCGGGCCCGGGACATCGCCATGGTCTTCCAGGACCCGCGCGCCCACATCAACCCGGTGCGCACGGTCGGCGACTTCCTCACCGAGGGACTCGTCGCGGGCGGCACCCGGCCACGCGACGCCACGGCCACGGTCACCGCACTCCTCCGCGACGTCGGCATCCCCGACGCGGAACGCCGGTTGCGGCAGCGGCCGCCGGAGCTGTCCGGGGGGCTGCTCCAGCGCGTCATGATCGCGGCCGCGCTCGCCGGCGGCCCGCGTCTGCTGCTCGCCGACGAACCGACGACGGCGCTCGACGTCACGACCCAGGCCGAGGTCATGGCGATCATCGACGAGGCGCGGGCGGCCCGCGGCCTGGCCATGCTGTTCATCACGCACGACCTGGCCCTGGCCGCCGCCGTCTGCGACCGCGTCGCCGTCATGTACGCGGGCACGCTGGTGGAGAACCTCCCCGCCGACCGCCTGCACAAGGCCGCCCGGCACCCCTACACGCGGGCACTGCTCGCCTCCCGTCCCGCGCCCGGCGCGGACGAGCAGCGGCTGCGGGCGATCCCCGGCCGGCCGCTGTCCGCGTTCGAGGCGGGTCCTGGCTGCGCGTTCGCGCCGCGCTGCCCGGCGGCCCGGGACCTGTGCCGCACCGACCGTCCCGAACTGCGGCCCGTCGGCGACGGCCTCGCCGCCTGCCACTACCCCGCGGAGCCCGCCGATGACTGACCCGACCGACTCGTACGTGCTGCACGTCAGCGGCCTGCGCAAGGAGTTCGGTGATGTCGTCGCCGTCGACGACGTCGATCTGGAGCTGGCGCCGGGCGGCTCGCTGGCCGTCGTCGGCGAGTCCGGCTCCGGCAAGACGACCGCCGCCCGGATGATCGCGGGCCTGGAACGTCCGACGGCCGGAACCGTACGGCTCGCCGGGCACGAACGGACCCGGCCGCCCCGGCGGACCGCCGAACGGCGCCGCGCCGCCCGCGATGTCCAGCTCGTCTTCCAGGATCCGTACGCCTCCCTGGACCGCCGCCAGCGCGTGCGCGACTGCCTCGCCGAGGTCGTCGCGCTGCACACGGACCTACGGGGCTCCGCGCTCGACCGGCGCGTCGCCGACCACCTCGACCAGGTGGGCCTGGACGAACGCCAGGCCGGCGCGCTCCCCGGCGCCCTCTCCGGCGGCCAGCGGCAACGGGTCGCCATCGCAAGGGCGTTGGCGGTGCAGCCGAAGGTGCTGGTGCTGGACGAGGCGGTCGCGGCGCTCGACGTGTCCGTGCAGGCGCAGATCCTCACCCTGCTCCGCGAGATCCGCGAACAGACCCCGGTGGCCTACTTGTTCATCACCCACGACCTGGGCATCGTCCGGCACGTCTGCGACGACATCGTGGTCATGCGCGGCGGCCGGATCGTCGAACGGGGGCCTGTGCGCTCGGTGTTGACCGCGCCTTCGCACGCGTACACCCGGACACTGCTCGACTCGGTGCCACGCCCCGGCTGGAAACCGACCCGCCGGACCGCAGCTCCCGTCACCTGAAAGGCATATCGCGATGACCAGCACCCCCTCCCTGACCTTCGCCTTCGAGATCCGGGCCGAGATCGACCCGCCGCTGCACATCGGACACGGCAGCGGCGAGGTCACCGAGTTCACCCCCATCATGGGCGGCACCGTACGCGGGCCCCGGCTGAACGGCACCGTCCTCGCGGGCGGCGGCGACTGGTCCAGCACCCGCGGCGACGTCTGCCAGCTGGAGGCCCGCTACCTGCTGCGCGCCGACGACGGCGCCGTGATCGACATCGTCAACCGGGGCTACTACACGGAGTCCGGGGCGGACGTCTACTTCCGCACCGCCCCGGTCTTCCGCACCGACGCCGCGGCCCACCAGTGGCTCGCCGCGACCGTCTTCGTCGGCCTGGCGCACGACGACGGCGGCGCCATCGTCATCCGCTGCTACAGCCTGGACTGACCCCGCCAGAGCCTGTCTTCAAACTCCCCTCGTCGCCCGGAGGGCGCCCCGGCGGCGTTCGGTGCGTGCTCTCGCCGGGCCGGGTGCAGCGTCTCTTAGGGGGCGTACTCGGCTTTGCGCCCGGCGCGGCGAGAGTGCGTGCCGGGCGTCACCGGGCAGAGGCGAGTGTGAAGACAGACCCTAGGCCCAATGCCGTTGCGTTAGCCGCGATCTTGGTGCGTGCACCCCCGAGCGCAGGCGCGGCGCGCATCCTGGTGACATTCTCAAGAACCGCAGGAGTCCACCGTGTCACGGCGGTTCATGAGCCTGGGGCGACGAAGGGCAGGATCGCCCGTAACGCAACGGCATTGACCCTAGGCTCCTACGTACTCCGCCAGGTGTTCGCCGGTGAGGGTCTTGCGCTGCGCGACGAGGTCGGCCGGTGTGCCCTCGAAGACGATCTTGCCGCCGTCGTGGCCCGCGCCGGGACCGAGGTCGATGATCCAGTCGGCGTGCGCCATGACGGCCTGGTGGTGCTCGACCACGATGACCGACTTGCCGGCGTCGACCAGCCGGTCCAGCAGGCCGAGCAGCTGCTCGACGTCGGCGAGGTGCAGGCCGGCGGTCGGCTCGTCGAGTACGTAGACGCCGCCCTTCTCGCCCATGTGCGTAGCGAGCTTGAGGCGCTGCCGCTCGCCGCCGGAGAGGGTGGTGAGCGGCTGGCCGAGGGTGAGGTAGCCCAGCCCGACGTCGTTCAGCCGTTCCAGGATCTTGTGCGCGGCGGGTGTCCGCGCGTCGCCGTCGGCGAAGAACTCCTCCGCCTCCGCCACCGACATGGCGAGCACCTCGCTGATGTCGCGCCCGCCGAGGTGGTAGTCGAGGACGGAGGCGTCGAACCGCTTCCCGTCGCACTCCTCGCAGGTCGTGGAGACACCGGCCATCATCGCCAGGTCGGTGTAGACGACGCCGACGCCCTTGCAGGTGGGGCAGGCGCCCTCGGAGTTGGCGCTGAACAGGGCGGGCTTCACACCGTTGGCCTTGGCGAACGCCTTGCGGATCGGCTCGAGCGCGCCGGTGTAGGTCGCCGGGTTGCTGCGCCGCGAGCCGCGGATCGCCCCCTGGTCGACGGAGACGACACCGTCCCCACCCGGGATCGACCCGTGCACCAGCGAGCTCTTGCCGGACCCGGCGACGCCGGTCACGACGGCGAGCACCCCGAGCGGGATGTCGACGTCGACGTCCTGGAGGTTGTGCGTCGCGGCGCCGCGGATCTCCAGCGTGCCGGTGGGCCTGCGCACCTCGTCCTTCACGGCGGCCCGGTCGTCGAAGTGCCGCCCGGTGACGGTGTCGGCGGCCCGCAGCCCGTCGACGGTGCCCTCGAAGCAGACGCTGCCGCCGCCCGAGCCGGCGCCGGGACCGAGGTCCACGACATGGTCGGCGATCGCGATCATCTCCGGCTTGTGCTCCACGACGAGCACCGTGTTGCCCTTGTCGCGCAGCCGCAGGAGCAGCTCGTTCATCCGCTGGATGTCATGGGGGTGCAGACCGGTGGTCGGCTCGTCGAAGACGTACGTCGTGTCGGTGAGGGACGACCCGAGGTGGCGGATCATCTTGACGCGCTGCGCCTCACCGCCCGACAGGGTGCCGGAGGGCCGGTCGAGCGAGAGATAGCCGAGGCCGATCTCCACGAACGACTCCAGGGTCTGCTGCAGCGTTTCGAGCAGCGGCGCCACCGACGGTTCCTTCAGCCCGCCCACCCACGCGGCGAGATCCCGGATCTCCATCGCACAGGCTTCGGCGATGTTGACCCGCTTGATCTTCGACGACCGGGCCCCTTCGTTGAGCCGCGTGCCCTCGCAGTCGGGGCAGACGGTGAAGGTGACGGCCCGCTCCACGAACGCCCGGACGTGCGGCTGCAGCGAGTCGACGTCCTTGGACAGCATCGACTTCTGGATCTTCGGGATCAGCCCTTCGTACGTCAGGTTGATGCCGTCGACCTTGATCTTGGTCGGCTCCTTGTGCAGCAGGTCGTGCAGCTGCCTCTTGGTGAACCGGGCGATCGGCTTGTCCGGCGGGAAGAAACCGCAGCCGGTGAAGATGCGCCCGTACCAGCCGTCCATGCTGTAGCCGGGGATGGTCAGCGCGCCCTCGTCCAGCGACTTGCTGTCGTCGTACAGCGCGGTCAGGTCGATGTCGGTGACGGAACCGCGGCCCTCGCAGCGCGGACACATGCCGCCGGTGATGCTGAAGCTGCGCCGCTCCTTGACGGCCTGCCCGCCGCGCTGCACGGTGACCGCGCCCGCGCCGCTGATCGAGGCGACGTTGAAGGAGAACGCCTTGGGCGAGCCGATGTGCGGCTTGCCGAGCCGGCTGAACAGGATCCGCAGCATCGCGTAGGCGTCGGTCGCCGTACCCACCGTGGAGCGCGGGTCGGCGCCGAGCCGCTGCTGGTCCACGGTGATCACGGTCGTCAGCCCGTCGAGCACGTCGACCTCGGGCCGCGCGAGCGTCGGCATGAAGCCCTGCACGAAAGCGCTGTACGTCTCGTTGATCAGCCGCTGCGACTCCGCGGCGATCGTGTTGAACACCAGCGAGCTCTTGCCCGAACCGGAGACACCGGTGAACACCGTGAGGCGCCGTTTGGGAAGCTCGACGCTCACGTCCTTGAGATTGTTCTCCCGCGCGCCGTACACACGGATCAGATCATGGCTGTCGGCCACGTGCTGCCCGGGCGACGCCGCGTCGGTCTTCCTGGCCTTGGTCATCGAGTCTCCATATGTCGGGCAACCGGCTGCGAGCAGCAGTATCTCCGGTGGGCGGGTTCAGGGCAGCTCGTTGAAGCGGATCAAGTTGCCCGCGGGGTCCCGGAAGGCACAGTCGCGGACGCCGTACGGCTGCTTGATCGGCTCCTGCACGACGTCGGCGCCGCTGGCCAGCACGCGCTCGAAGGTGCCGTCGAGGTCGCTGGTGCCCAGGGTGATGCGGGCGTAGCTGCCCTTGGCCATCATCTCCACGATGGTGCGCCGCTCGTCCTCGGTGACCCCGGGGTCCATGGCCGGTGGCTCCAGCACGATGGACGTGCCGGGCTGCCCGGCCGGGCCGACGGTGAGCCAGCGCATCCCGTCGTACCCGACGTCATTGCGCACTTCGAAGCCGAGAGTGTCCCGGTAGAAGGCCAGGGCGGCCTCCGGGTCGTCGTGCGGGAGGAAGGTCCAGTGAATGGTGAGGTCCATGCCCTTGACGCTAGGCCGGACCGGGCCACCGGGGCTTCTCCGTTCCTGACCGGTTCGGGCCGCGCTCTCAGAAGGCGTACCTGACGCGCAGCCACGGTGCGTGCGCGGCGAGCAGTTCCCGGATCCGGTTCAGGGCGTGCCGCTTGGTCTCCTGGGCGTAGCGCACATTGAGGGCGCCGTTCTGGGAGCGCTTGGCCTCCTGGGCGGCCGGCTGCCAGAGCATGTCCTCGGCGCGCGGGTGCCAGCCCAGGTTGACCTCGTGGAGCGCCTGGTTGTGGGTCAGCATGATGACCTCGGCCGCCGCCTGCTCCTTCACACGGTCGGGCAGGACGTCGTCGAGGTGGGTGAGCAGGTCGGCCCAGTCCCGCTGCCAGCCCGGGCGCAGCACGACGGGCGAGAGATTGAAGTGGACCTCGTACCCGGCGTCGAGGAAGTCGGCGGCCGCGCCGATCCGCTCGTCGATCGGGCTGGTGCGGATGTCCAGCAGTCGCGCGTCGTCGGGCGGCATGAGGGAGAAGCGCACGCGGGTACGGCCCTGCGGGTCGAGTGCGAGCAGGTCGGGATTGACGAACTTGGTCGCGAAGGAGGCTTTGGCTGTGGGCAGGCTGCGAAACGCGGCGATGAGATCGGCCGTGTTGTCGCAGACCAGGGCGTCGACGGAACAGTCCCCGTTCTCACCGATGTCATAGACCCACGCCCGGGGATCACATTGACTGGGTTCCGTCTTGGGCCCCTGAGCCCGTACATGACGCCGTACATGAGCCACGATCGCTTCGATGTTGGTGAACAGCGTGATGGGGTTGGCGAAGCCCTTGCGGCGGGGCACGTAGCAGTAGGCGCAGGCCATCGCGCACCCGTTGGACGGCCCCGGGGCGATCCAGTCGGCCGACCTGCCGTTGGGGCGCGTCGCGAGAGTGTGCTTGACCCCGAGGACGAGGACCTCGGTCTTGATACGGACCCATCGGGCGATGTTGCCGTCGTTGCCGTGCAGGGCGGGGATGTTCCAGTGACTGTCGACCTCGGTCACGCGCACGCCCGGCAGCCGGGCCATGATCTGCTGGCCGCGCGGTGAGTCGAGCGCGGCGCGCTCCGCGTAGACCTCGCGTACGTCGAGCATCCGCCGGGCCTGCGGACTGTCGCGGAACGGCTGGTGCGGTGAGGTGTCCTGCGCGGTGTCCGCCCACCCGAAGAGCGCTTGCTGCTCGGGCGCTCCGGAGCCGGGTTCCGCGACCACGATCCGTACACTCCTTCGGTTCCGGCCCCGACGGACGGTGCCCTTCGCTGTCCCGCCGATCAGGGCGCGGCGCATTCAGAAGAACCTCCCACATCCGCAGGATGAATGTGCGCGCCCGACAGCGGGATCGACCGGCTGATCCGTCACACCTGCAAGGTGCTGCTGACCTGGAGCATGGTGAGCACCATGGTCTGCTCGACGGACCCGGGGACACGCGACAAGCTGCGCTCGCTCGTGCACCCGGAGTCCGGAGTGGCGGCACCCGCCCTCGCACAGCCGGCCGGGCTACTTGCTCGGGTCGTGGCCCCAGTTCATCAGTGAGTAGCGCCAGCGCGTGTCCGTGACGTCGCCGGAGGGCCGCTGCTCGAGGTGTCGGTGTACGTAACCGACCACCTTGCGCATATGTGCGACGTCGTCATCGGTGAGGTCGGTCCTGTTCTTGTCCAGGAGGTCGATGATGCGGCGCCCGGACGCGTGGCCCACGCTTTCGCCGTTGCCGTCCGACTGGCCCACGCTCTTGGAGTCGTCGGTGGCCAGCCACTTCTTGAGGGCGGCGGGTGTCATGTTGACGGCCTCGCCGAACGCGTCGATGGTGTCCTGCCGGCCCGCGTCGCTCTTGTCGCTCATGAGCTGTTGTTCTTCTTGCGCAGGGATCCCGGCTTGTGGACGGCGTTGCGGCCGGACTTGTCGCTCTCGACCTCGTACTGCGGTTCGTCCTTGGAGGCGTCGACGGTGCGTCCCGCCACCTCGTCGCGTTCCGTGATCTTCTTCTTCACTTTCCCCGGGACGGTCTGTCCGTGACTGCTCCAGGAAACCTTGTCACCCTTGCTGAGCTTCTTGCCTTTGGCCACGATCCGCACGCTCCCTCGGTTCCGGCCCCCGATGGACGACGTTCCTCACTCTCCCGTCCTTCGGGGCCCGGCGCATTCCGGGGTCAGGCGAACACCGACAGGAGCAGCGCCATCAGGAGTCCGCGGACGGACACGATGGTCTGGATCGTGGTGTGGGACTTCGTGGCCTGGCCGAGTGTCATTCCGAAGGACTCCTTGACCAGCCAGAAACCGGCGTGGTTGACGTAGTTGAGGCCGATCGAACCGGCGCCGACGGCCACCACGAGCAGCGAGGTGTGCAGGCTGCCGCCGTCCTGGGCGAGCGGGGCGAGGATGCCCGTCGCGGCGACGATGCCCGCCGTGGCGGAACCGGTGGAGAAGGACAGGAGCAGGGCCAGCAGCCAGCCGAGGACGATGACGTTGATGTGCATGCCGGATGCCGCGGACTCGACCACACCTCGGTCGTGGGCGGGCGCGGCATCGGTCTCGCCCTGGCCCGCCAGATCGCCCGCGTCAGGGGCGGCGACGTGTACCTCGCGGAACCCGGCGGGCCGCCGCCCATTCCGGAGCTCCGGAGAACCGGCTCCGAACCCGTCTCGGGCGGTGCGGTGTTCGTGGCCCGGCTCCACGACGTCATGGAGGCAGGCACGTGAGCGATACCGACCGGCAGCTCTCGGTCCTCGTGGTCGACGACGATTTCCGCGTCGCCGGTATCCACGCCTCACTGGTGGAGGGGGTCCCGGGTTTCACGGTGGCCGCCACGACCCACACGGCGGCGACGGCGCTGGAGGCGGTCGCCTCCGGCGCCGTCGACCTGGCCCTCGTCGACATCTACTGGCCCGACGGTTCCGGCATCGACCTGCTGCGCCGCCTGGAGTGCGACGCCTTCGTCCTCAGCGCGGCGGCCGAGGGCCCGGTGGTGCGCCGCGCGCTGTCGGCGGGCGCGCTGGCCTATCTGATCAAACCGTTCCCGCCGGCGCTGCTGGCGGAGAAACTGCGGGGCTACGCCCGGTTCCGGCAGCTGACGGAGGCGGAGTCCGTGGACCGGAGCACCGTCGAGAACGCGTACGGCGCACTGCGGGAGTCCGCTGCCCGGCGCCCGGCCCGTCGGCCCACCGCCGGCACCGTGACCGGCGACGCGGTGCTGACGGCCGTACGGACCTCCCCGACTCCCCTGTCCGCGGGACAGGTCGGCGAACTCATCGGCGTCTCCCGCGCCACCGCCCAGCGCTACCTCGCCTCGCTCGTCTCCACGGACCTTCTCCGGATGAGCCTGCGCTACGGGACCACGGGGCGCCCGGAACAGGAGTACCGGATGCCGTGACGGTTCCTTGAGACGGTGTCAGGCCTTTTTCTCGGGTGACGGCGCCTTCTTCGGCACCCGGATCGCCGCGATCACCAGCAGCAGCCCCGCCGCCGCGAAGACCGTCGCCCCCACGAAGGCCTCGGCCGTGGCGTGCGCGAGGGCGCCCGGGGTGCGGGAGTCGCCGAGGGCGGTGCCGTAGACCGTGACCAGGACGGCGAGGCCCAGTGCGCCGCCGACCTGCTGCATCGTCTGCATGGTGCCGGAGGCGGCGCCCGCCTCCCGCGGCGGGACTCCGCTCAGGATCAGCACGTTGAGGGGCATGAGGAACGAGCCGATGCCGATGCCCAGCAGGATCGTCGGGCCCGCGACACCGAGGGCGTACGAGGAGTCGGCCGTCAGCCGGGACAGCCACAGAGCTCCCGCCGTGACCAGGGTGATGCCCGCGGTGATCAGGACGCGGGAGCCGAGCAGCGGAAGCAGTTTCGGCGTGAGCCGGGACATGCCGAACATGCCGAGCGCCATGGGCAGGAACGCCAGACCGGCCCGCACGGGCGAGAAGCCGAGCGGCCCCTGCAGGAACTGGGAGATGAAGAACAGGGCGCTGAACAAGGTCGCCATGCTCAGCAGCACCGTCAGATACCCGGCGGCCCGGTTGCGGTTCGCGAACAGGCCGAGCGGCAGCAGCGGCGTCCGCGCCCGGGTCTGCAGCGCCACGAACCCGGCGAGCAGCACCGCGCCGACCGCGAAGGCGGTGAGGGCCAGCGCGTCGCCCCAGCCGTCGGAGCCGACCCGGATGAACCCGTACACGAGACCCGCCGTGCCCGCGGTCCCGGTGAGCGCGCCCGCCAGGTCGAGCCGGCCCGGGTGCGGGTCCGAGCCCGTCACGTAGCGCGGGGTGAGGACGGCGACGGCGATGCCGAAGGGGACGTTCACGAACAGCACCCAGCGCCAGGACGTCCACTCGGTGAGCACACCGCCGAGGATCATGCCGGTGGCCATGCCGAGTCCGGCGAGCGTGGAGTAGACGGCGAGAGCCCGGTTGCGGGGCGGTCCTTCCTGGAAGTTGGTGATCAGCAGTGACATGCCGCCGGGTGAGGCGATCGCGGCGCCGACTCCCTGCACGGCGCGCGCGGTCAGCAGCATCCACGGCTCGGTGGCGAACCCGCCGAGCAGCGAGCACACCGTGAACAGCCACACGCCCCATACGAACGTGCGCCGGTGACCGAGGACATCACCCGCGCGTCCCCCGAGCAGCAGCAGGCCGCCGAAGGTGAGCGTGTAGGCGCTGAGCACCCAGGACAGGCCGGTGGGCGAGAAGTCGAGGGACTCGCGGATCTGGGGCAGGGCGATCGTGACGACCGTGTTGTCCACGGTGATCATGAGGTAACAGGTGACGAGCAGCGTCAGCACGATGCCCGGGTGGCGGCCCGCCCGGGTGGCGGCGTGCCGGTCGTCGGACGCGCCGACGGCCGAGGGCTTCGCTGAGGTGGACAACGGAACTCCTGGAGGCGATGGGACAAATGGTCTGGTGGGTACGGGAGTTACGCCCGCTTCCGGGCCCGTACGGTCATCGGCAGATCGCGCGGGGACAGCATCGGGGAGCGGGCCGGGCGTATGCGGTGGCCGGGCACCGGGTGCAGGGTCCAGTCGCGGGCCACGGCCGCCAGGAAGATCAGCATCTCCTCCCAGGCGAAGGGCTCGCCGATGCATCCGCGGTTGCCCGCGCCGAACGGCAGGAACGAGGCGCGGGGCAGCGCGGCACCGGCCTCGCCCGCCCAGCGGTCCGGCTCGAAGGCGTCGGGGCGGGTGTAGACGGCGGGGTCGCGCTGCATGGCGTACAGGGAGAACAGCACGTTCTGGCCCGGCGGGACGCGGTGGCCGTTCAGGTCGAGGTCGACGAGGGTGCGGCGGGTGAGCAGCCAGGCCGGCGGGTACAGGCGCAGCGTCTCGTTCAGGACCCGGCGCGTCAGGGCGAGTTCGGGCAGGGTGTCATGGTCCAGGTCCCGTCCGCCGGCGAGCACCCGGTCCACTTCGTCGGCCAACTCCCGCTGTATGTCCGGGTGTTCGGCGAGCAGATGACAGGCCCAGCTCAGCACGTCCCGGGCGGTCTCCACGCCGCCGAGGAACAGCGCCATCGCCTCGTCGTGGATCTGCTCGTCGGTGAGCCGGTACGCGTGGGCGCGGTCGGACGCGGGGTCCGGCGCGGGAGCATCGTCCGCGGCGCGCGCGGCCAGCAGCAGCGCCATCAGGTCGCCCTCCTCGCCGCCCTGGCGCTGGTACTCGCGGATGACGCCGCCGAGCGTCGAGGCGAGGCGTTCACGGGCCCGCTCGAAGCGGCGGTTGGCCGGTGTGGGCAGCTTCTCCACCCAGCGGACCGGGAAGGCGATCCGCCGCTTGACGCCTTCGAGGAGGACCGGCAGGGAGGTCTCCACCTCGTCCGCGACGGTGTCGCCCAGTCCGGAGGAGAACAGGGCGCGGCAGACGACCGTCACCGCGTAGCCGTGGATCTCCTGGTCGAGCGGGAGCGTCTGGCCGTCGCTCCATCGGGCCGTGCGTTCCGCGATCGCCTCACGCATGTGCCGGGAGTAGTCGGCGATGCGGTGGTGGTGGAAGGCCGGCTGCAGCAGGCGGCGATGGGCCATGTGTGTCGGCTCGGAGGAGTTGAGCAGGCCGTCGCCGAGGAACGGCGCGGACTTCTCGTAGGCCACGCCTTTGTCGAGTTTGCGGACGTCTCTGGTCAGGATCTGGTGCACCAGCGCCGGGTCGTTGACGACATAGGCGCGGGCCGGGCCGAGACCGATGGTGACGACGTCGCCGCTGCCGCGCAGGCCGTTGAAGAACTCCCTTGGCCGGATGAGGAGTTGGAGCACATGACCGAGCAGCGGCACCCGGCCGGGGGCCCTGGCGGTGGTAGGGGCGGGGGCGGTGGTGGCCGTCATCGGCTCAGCTCCTTGGGCAGTGCGAACGTCACGGTCTCCACGGCGACCCGCCGCTCGGCCACATCGACGGGACCGAGCCCGCGCAGCGCCGCCACGACACCGTCGACGAGTCCCGGCGCCGCGGACGCGCCCGCGGTGAGGCCGACGGTGCGGATGCCGGCGAGCGCGGTGAGGGGGATCTCCTCGGCGTCCTCCACCAGGAGGGCGGGGGTGCCAGCGCGCCGGGCGACCTCCACCAGGCGCACCGAGTTGGAGGAGTTGCCGGAGCCGACCACCAGGACGAGGCCGGACTCGGCGGCCACGGCGCGCACGGACTCCTGACGGTTGGTCGTGGCGTAGCAGATGTCGTCGGAGCCGGGCCCTTCGATGCCGGGGAAGCGGGCCCGCAGGGCGGCGACGACATCCGCCGCCTCGTCGACGGCGAGGGTGGTCTGCAGCGCGTACGCGGCCGACTCACCCGCCGCCAGGGGTGGCAGCCCGGCGACATCCGCGACGCTCTCCACCAGCGTGGTGCGGTCCGATGCCTCGCCGAGCGTGCCCTCGCTCTCCTCGTGGCCCGCGTGCCCGACGAGGAAGATCCGATGGTTCCGGCGGGCGTAGCGGCGTACCTCGCTGTGCACCTTGGTGACCAGCGGGCAGGTCGCGTCCAGGACGGTCAGGTCCCGCCCCGCCGCTTCCCGCCGGACCGCGGGGGCGACCCCGTGGGCGGAGAAGACGACGGTGGCGCCGGCCGGGACCGCGTCGAGGTCGTCGACGAACACCGCGCCCTTGGCGGCGAGTTCCTCGATGACGTGCCGGTTGTGGACGATCTGCTTGCGTACGTACACGGGGTGCGGGAAGCGGTCGAGGGCCTGCTCGACGATCTCGACGGCCCGCTCCACACCCGCGCAGAACGAGCGGGGCCCGGCCAGCAGCACCGTGCGCGGGCCGCGCGCCGCACGCCAGGCCGCAAGGGCCGCGTCCCGGCCGTCGCGGCGCGCCTGTGCGGCGAACCACTTCGCGGCGTGCGGCGGCACCTCCGCCGGACTGTCCGCCATCTGTCCTCCCGGTGCGACTGCGATGCCCGCCACACGCTAGGAAACGGCGCGGCGCCGCGCAGGTCGTCGTTCCGTCACGCGGAACAGCCGACTGCACGGACGCCCGCGCGGCGTTTTGATGGCGGCTCGGCACGCCTTGGACAAGGAGCCCGATGACTCTCCTGGACACCCTTCGCGGACCGCACGACCTCGCCCGCCTGAACCGTGCGCAACTGACCCGACTGTGCCTGGAGATCCGGGAGTTCCTCATCGACCGGGTGCCCCGGAGCGGTGGACACCTGGGGCCCAACCTGGGGGTCGTGGAACTGACGCTCGCACTGCACCTGGAGTTCGACTCCCCGCGCGACGCCCTGCTCTTCGACACCGGGCACCAGACGTACGTCCACAAACTGCTCACCGGGCGGGCCGCGGAGTTCGGCGGGCTGCGCGAGCACGGCGGGCTCTCCGGCTACCCCTCGCGGGCCGAGTCCGCCCACGACCACATCGAGAACTCGCACGCCTCCACGGCCCTCAGCTACGCCGACGGCCTCACGAAGGCCGACGCGCTCGCCGGCCGCACCGACCGCCACGTCGTCGCCGTCGTCGGCGACGGCGCGCTCACCGGCGGCATGGCCTGGGAGGCGCTCAACAACATCGCCGCGGCCGCACCCCGCAACCTGGTGATCGTCGTCAACGACAACGGCCGCTCCTACGCCCCGACCGTCGGCGGCCTCGCCGAACACCTCGGGCGGCTGCGCACCACATCGGCGTACGAGCAGGTCCTGCGGGCCGGGAAGCGGGCCGCCTGCGGGATCCCGGTCGCGGGCGAGGCGGTCTACCGAGGCCTGCACGGAGTGAAGGAGGGCCTGAAGGATCTCGCCGCACCGCAGGCCCTCTTCGGTGACCTCGGGCTCAAGTACCTCGGCCCGGTGGACGGCCACGACCTGACCGCGCTGCGCGCCGCGCTCGTCCAGGCCAGGGACTTCGACGGACCCGTGATCGTGCACGCCCTGACCCGCAAGGGCGAGGGCTACGGCCCCGCCGAACGGGACGAGGCGGACCGGTTCCACGGGATCGGCGTGGTCGATCCGGCCACCGGGCGGCCGCGCACCAAGGGCGGCCGCTCCTGGACGTCGGTGTTCGAAGAGGAACTCACCGGCATCGGACACCGGCGGCCCGACGTGGTCGCCCTCACCGCCGCCATGCGCGGACCCGTGGGCCTGGACGGGTTCGCCGCCGAGCACGCCGGGCGGGTCTTCGACGTCGGCATCGCCGAGCAGCATGCGGTCACATCGGCCGTCGGCATGAGCATGGGCGGACTGCACCCCGTCATCGCCCTCTACGCGACGTTCCTCAACAGAGCCTTCGACCAGGTGCTGTTGGACGCCGCGCTGCACAAGGCCGCCCTCACCCTCGTCCTCGACCGGGCCGGGGTCACCGGCGACGACGGCCCCAGCCACAACGGCGTCTGGGACCTGTCCGTGCTGCAGGTCGTGCCCGGGCTGCGGGTCGCCGCGCCGCGGGACGCGGCCACGCTCCGCGCCGAACTGCGCGAGGCGGTCGACGTCCGGGACGGCCCGACCGTGGTCCGCTTCCCCAAAGGGGCGGTGCCCGCCGACATCCCGGCCGTCGACCGGTACGGCCCGCTCGACGTCCTGGCCCGCACCGGCACCGCACCCGCCCGGATCCTCCTCGTGGCCGTCGGCGCGACCGCCGGGGCCTGCCTGGGCGCCGCCGCGCGGATCGACGCGGCGGGCGGACCCGGTGTCACCGTCGTCGACCCTCGCTGGGTCACCCCGGTCGACCCGGCGCTCGTCGAACTCGCCCGCGAACACCGGCTCGTGGTCACCGTGGAGGACAACAGCCGTACGGGCGGGGTCGGTTCGGCGATCGCCCAGGCCCTCGCCGACGCCGACGTCGACGTGCCCGTACGCGTCCACGGCGTGCCGCGCCGCTTCCTGGAGCACGCGTCGCGCCGCCTGATTCTCGGTCAACTCGGCCTGACCGAGGATGAGTTGGCGACCTCCATCCGCAGCGCGTACGCGCGACTCGCACCGTGCCCCGTGACCGCGGGCCGGCTCACCGCACTGACCGAAGGAGCGTGACAGCCCGTGACCGCAGTAGCCCTGGGCCTGCCCGAGCTGCCGGCGCGCCCGCTGGCCGAGCGGCGCAGAACCCGCCGCATCCAGGTCGGCCCCGTACCGGTGGGCGGTGGCGCGCCCGTGTCCGTCCAGTCCATGACCACGACCGTGACCGCCGACGTCGAGGCGACCCTGCGGCAGATCGCCGAACTCACCGCCGCGGGCTGCCAGATCGTGCGCGTCGCCTGCCCCTCGCAGGACGACGCGGACGCGCTGCCCGCCATCGCGCGCAAGTCGCAGATACCGGTGATCGCCGACATCCACTTCCAGCCCAAGTACGTCTTCGCGGCCATCGACGCCGGGTGCGCGGCGGTCCGGGTGAACCCCGGGAACATCAAGAAGTTCGACGACCGGATCAAGGACATCGCGCGGGCCGCCTCGGACGCGGGGATACCGATCCGGATCGGGGTCAACGCGGGGTCGCTGGACAAGCGGCTGCTCCAGAAATACGGGAAGGCGACCCCGGAAGCCCTGGTGGAGTCGGCGCTGTGGGAGTGCTCCCTGTTCGAGGAGCACGGCTTCCGCGACATCAAGATCTCCGTGAAGCACAACGACCCGGTCGTGATGGTGGCCGCCTACCGGCTGCTGTCCCGGAGCTGCGACTACCCGCTGCACCTGGGCGTCACCGAGGCGGGCCCCGCCTTCCAGGGCACCGTCAAGTCGGCCGTGGCGTTCGGGGCGTTGCTCAGCGAGGGCATCGGCGACACCCTGCGCGTCTCGCTGTCCGCGCCGCCCGTCGAGGAGATCAAGGTCGGGACCCAGATCCTGGAATCGCTCGGCCTGCGCGAACGCGGCCTGGAAATCGTCTCCTGCCCCTCCTGCGGCCGCGCCCAGGTCGACGTCTACCGCCTCGCCGACGAGGTGACCGCCGCCCTGGACGGGCTCCGGCTGCCCCTGCGCGTGGCGGTCATGGGCTGCGTCGTCAACGGCCCGGGAGAAGCCCGCGAGGCCGACCTCGGCGTCGCCTCCGGCAACGGCAAGGGCCAGATCTTCGTACAGGGCGAGATCGTACGGACGGTACCCGAGTCACAGATCGTGGAGACCCTGATAGAGGAGGCACTGTCCCTGGCACGACAGCGCGGCCTCGAACTGCCGGAGGGGTTGGACGAGTGAGGTGGGCGACTGTGTGTGGTGCTCGGCTGAGTCGGACGGCTGCGGCGGCCAGCTACGGTGGCCGGCTGAGGAATGAGACGGGCGGCTGAGGTGCTCGGCTGAGTCGGGCGGCCGAGATAACCGGCTGAGGGCTGAGGCCGGCGGCTGCGGTGACCGACTGAGGGATGAGACGGGCGGCTAAGGGCTGAGGCCGGCGGCTGAGTCGGACGGCTGAGGTGGCCAGCTACGGTGACCGGCTGAGGAATGAGTCGGACGGCTGAGGTGCTCGGCTGAGTCGGGCGGCCGAGATAACCGGCTGAGGCCTGAGGCCAGCGGCTGAGGTGGGCGGCCGAGTCGGACGGCTGAGATGACCGGCTGAGGCCAGCGGCTGAGGTGGGCGGCCGAGTCGGGCGGCCGAGATAACCGGCTGAGGCCAGCGGCTGAGGTGGGCGGCCGAGTCGGGCGGCCGAGTCGGGCGGCCGAGATAACCGGCTGAGGCCGGCGGCTGAGGCCGGTGGCTGAGGCCGGTGGCTGAGGTGGGCGGCCGAGTCGGACGGCTGAGGTGGCCAGCTACGGTGACCGGCTGAGGGCTGAGACGGGCGGCTGAGGTGCTCGGCTGAGGCGGGCGGCCGAGATGACCGGCTGCGGTGGCCAACTACGGTGACCGGCTGAGGGATGAGGCGGACGGCTGAGGCGGGCGACCGCGAGGACCAATCGAGATAACCGGCTGAGGCGCCCGGCCAAGATGACCAGGCGAGGCAACCAGCTGAGACGGCCGACCGAGATGCCCAGCCACGGCGACCCACCGAGGCGACCGGCCGAGGCGACCAGCGAGGATGACCGACCTAGATGCCAGGCCGAGGCGGTCGGCCGAGGCGGTCGGCCGAGGTATGCCCGGTGGCCACTCCGTACCGGCAGGGCCGTTCACCAGGTGACCGGTAGCTCCACCAGGGAGTTGATCTTCTCGCCGTCCGTCCACCGCAGGCGCGCCGGATCGCTCGCCAGGCGCAGCCCCGGCAGCCGCTCCATGAGCCGGCGCAGCCCGATGCGCAGAATGGCCCGGGCGAGCGGCGCGCCCAGGCAGTAGTGCACCCCGGCACCGAAGGCGAGCTGTTTGGCGAAGCCCTCGCGCTCCTCGCGGTCGAAGCGGGGCGTGCCCGCGTCGGGGTAGGCGTCCTCGTCGCCCAGCGCCGAGTCGATCGCGAGCAGCACCGGCTGTCCGGCCCGTACCGTGCCCGACGGCAGTGTCACGTCCGCCTGCGCGACCCGCATCGCCGGCACCCGCAACAGCGGGTTGTGGCGCAGCAGTTCCTCGACGGCGGCGGGCAGCCGGTCGGGGCGGGCCCGCAGCTCCTCCCAGCGGGCCCGGCCGTCGTCGAGGAGGGTGAGCAGTCCCCGGCCGATCATCGTGGTCGTGGTCTCCGTGCCGGCCGCGATCAACGCGATGACCTGGGAGACCAGTTCGCGCTCGGAGAGCCGGTCGGTGCCGTCGCGCGCACCGATCAGTTCGTCGACGAGACCGCGGCCCGGGGCGGCTCGCCGGGCGGCGATCAGACCGGTCACGTACGCGGTGAACTCGGCCATCTTGCGGGCCCGTTCCTCCTCGGTCACCTTGGCGGACAGGGCGAACGCGCCCGACCACTCCATGAACGGCTCCGAGTCCTCCTCGGGCACACCGAGCAGCCGGTACATCACGTGGGCGGGCAGCCGGCGCGCGAACGTGTCGATGATGTCGACCGGGCCGCCGCGCCGGACGAGTCCGTCGATCAGACCGGAGGCGATCTCCTCGACGAGCGGGAGCCTGCGCTCGACGCTGCGCGGCGTGAACGACGGTGACAGCAGCCGGCGCAGACGCAAGTGCGCCTCTCCCTCCATGTTCCCGAGGACCTCGGGGTCGTCCATGAGGCTCGCGCCCAGATAGATGCGGGGCGCCCCCGGCGCCGTCAGATCCCGGGAGAGCCGCGGGTCGGCGAGGCCGGGCGCGACGTCCTCGTGCCGGGTGAGCAGCACGGCGTCGTGCCCGCTCGGCAGCCGCACCGTGCCGAAGGGGCACGAGCGGCGGCGGCGCGCGTACTCGGCGTCCTGGTCGCCGACGCGGCCGGCGTCGAAGGGGTAGGGCTCGGGTGCGAAAGCGGAGGCGCAGTTGTCGGTCATGACTTCTTGGTAGACCTCTGCCACGCCGCGCTCACCCCGCCGTTCCACACCGCGGAACGACCCGTGTACAGGCCTCGAACAGCATGCTTAGCATCCGAACGCCAGAGCGCGGAAGAGATTCGACGAATCGAACGCACACCGGTATTCGGCGCTCGATGGATGCGGCGCAGAGGGAATTCCGCGAGGCCGACGCGACCGGATCCGGCGCGTCCCCCGAGAAAGGATCCACACCGCATGTCGAAGCCCACGGAATTCTTCCTGCCCGAACTCCCGCGTCTGCTGCCGTACGCGTATCACCCGCGGGCCGCGCAGGTGGAGATCGCCTCGAACGGCTGGATCCGCCGGTTTCTCGCCGAGACGTTCCCCGCCGAAGAGGACCTGCTGTATTTCCTGCGGCAACGGAATGGGATCTACGGCCCGTTGACCGTGCCGGAGGCCACGTACCAGCGGGCGCTCGACATCGCCGACTGGTACCAGTACGTGACCGTCATCGACTCCTTCGTCTCCGACCGCTCGGCGCTCGGCGCCAGCGCCACGGCCGCCCGCGAGGTCTTCGCCCGGATCCTCGCCGACTTCGAGGGCGACCTGCCCACGGACCCCGGCTTCCCCTACGGCCGCGCCGGTCAGGACCTGTGGCGGCGGATCAGCCCGGGTCTCAGCGCCGGGCAGGTGCGCCGGTTCGCGCTCGGCCTGGAGGCTTTCCTGCGCGGCTGCGCCACCGAGATCCAGGCCAAGCTGTCCGACGAGGTGCCGGACTACGAGACCTGCCTGGAGGTCCGTATCGACAGCTTCGGCTGCGACTTCATCGAGCTGATGACGGAGTACGGGGCCGAGGTCGACATGACCGAACTGATACCGGAGTTGACCGACGTCCACCTGCACTGCCGCCGGCAGATGATCCTCATCAACGACCTGCTGTCCTGGCGCAAGGAGCACGCCCAGGACGACAAGATGACGGTGGTCCGCGTCCTCACCGAGCGGGAGGGTCTCGGCCTCCAGGAGGCCGTGGACCGGCTGTGCGCCCGGGTCGAGGAGCACGAGAAGGCGTACATCGCCGCGCGTGACGAGCTGCTCGCCGGACCGCTCGGCGAGCGCGAGGACCTGCGCCGCTATCTGCGCGCCGTGGACCATCTCATGGGCGGCAGCCAGGAGTTCGAGTACCTGACCCCGCGCTACTACGGCGACGGCTCGGTGTGGGACGGCAGTACGTCCGGCTGGCTCGACCTGAACGCGCCCGTGACCCGCTTCCGGGAGCGCCCGTACGACTCCACGGGGCAGGATCCGGAGCAGAACCCTGAGCCGGGTCCGCAGCAGGACGAGGCAGCGGCTCTGGACAGGCTGCGTACGGCGCCGTCGGAGCGGGTACGCACGGAGCCCGCGCAGGGGTCCCGGCGCGCGGCGCGCACGGACCGGGTCTGGAAGACGGTGACCCCCGGCGGCGCCCTCCCCGTGCTCGGCCATGCCGTGCCGCTCTGGCGCGACCCGCTGCGCTTCCTGGCCGACCTGCCGCCGGACGCCGATCTGGTCGAGCTGCGGCTCGGCCCCAAGCGGGCGTATCTGGCGCACAGTTGGGACCTGGCCCAGCAGGTGCTCACCGATTCCCGCACCTTCGACAAGGGCGGCCCGCTCTTCGAGAAGGCGCGGCTTCTGGTGGGCGACGGGCTGGTCTCCTCCGCGTGGGAGCCGCACCGGCGCCAGCGCCGCATGCTGCAGCCCGCGTTCCATCCCGGCCGGGTGCCGGGCTACATCTCGCTGATGGGCGAGGAGGTGGAGGGTGAGCTCGCCGCATGGCGCGAGGGCGAGGCCCTCGACGTCAGTGAGGTCATGCACGGCCTCACCCTGAAGATCACCGCCCGCACCATGTTCGCCACCACCGCGGACCGCGCCGCGCTCGACGAGGTCGCGTACTGCATGCCCGTCATCATGCGCGGCGTCTACAAGCGCATGATCGCCCCGACCGGCCTCCAGGAGAAGCTGCCGACCGCCCACAACCGCGACTTCGAGCAGGTGCGCACCCGGATGCGGCGGCTGATCCGGCGCACGGTCGAGTCGTACCGCGCGGCGGGCTCGGTGGACACCGGCGACCTGATGTCGATCCTCGTCAACACCCGTGACGAGGAGACCGGCAAGGGGCTCACGGACGAGGAGATCCACGACCAGGTCATGACGCTCCTCATCGGCGGGACCGAGACCACCGGCAACACCATGGCCTGGGTCTTCCACGTCCTCGCCACCCACCCGGACCTCGAACGCCGGCTGCACGAGGAGCTGGACACCGTCCTCGACGGGCGCACTCCGGGCTTCGAGGACCTGCACCGGCTCGACTTCACGGGCCGCCTCATCACCGAGACACTGCGCATGTACCCGCCCGCCTGGCTGCTGACCAGGACCACCACCCGCGCGACGGAACTCGCGGGGCACGCCCTGGACCCGGGCACCATCGTGCTCTACAGCCCCTACGCCCTCGGCCACAACCCGTCCGTCTACCCGGACCCGGAGCGCTTCGACCCGGACCGGTGGCTGCCCGAGCACGCCGACCGGCTGCCGCGCGGCTACAACCTGCCCTTCGGGGGCGGCAGTCGTAAGTGCATCGGCGACAGCCTGGGCATGGCGGAGACCACCATCACGCTCGCCGGGATCGCCGCCCGCTGGCGGCTGCGCACCGTGCCGGGCACCCGGGCCGGCACCGCCGTCCCCCGGGCCTCGCTCGGCACCGGTCCGCTGCCGATGCTGCCCGAGCCCCGCAAGCCGGCCAGGGCCCGGGCGGATCTCAGTCTGACGGACAGCCGGTGAGCACGGCGGCAGGACCGACCGGGATCGTCGACTCCACGAGAGACCCGGCACCAGACGCGGCGGTGGACGCGGCGGCGATCGCCGGCACGCTGGAACGCTGCCGCGCCCTGGTGACCCCCGCGCTGCGCGCCGCCGTCGAACGTCTCGCGGCCGACGTGGGCGCCATGGCGGCCTATACGTTCGGCTGGCAGGACGCCGACGGGACACCGTTGGCGGGCGCCGCGGGCAAGGGGCTGCGGCCCGCGTTCGCGGTGCTCGCCGCCGAGGCGGTCGGCGCTCCGGCCGAGGCGGCCGTGCCCGGCGCGGTCGCCGTCGAACTGGTGCACGCCTTCTCGCTGGTGCACGACGACATCATGGACGGCGACGAACGGCGCAGACACCGGGACACCGTGTGGAAGGCCTACGGTGTGGGGCCCGCGGTCCTCGCCGGTGACGCGCTGCTCGCGCTCGCCGTCGACACCCTCGCGGCCGCGGCACCGGAGCAGGACCGGGCCGCCGCGATGGACATCCTCACCACGGCGCTGCTGGAACTCGTCAACGGGCAGGCCGCCGACGTGGCGTTCGAGACCCGGCCCTGGACCGGCCCGGGGGCGGTGAGTGTCGACGAGTACACCGCCATGGCGGTCGGCAAGACCGGCTCCCTGCTCGGCTGCTCGGCCGGGCTCGGCGCGCTGCTCGGCGGCGCCGCGCCGGACACGGTCGCCGCGCTCGACCGGATGGGCCGGGACGTCGGCCTCGCCTTCCAGGCCGTCGACGATCTGCTCGGCGTCTGGGGCGACCCGGCGCTGACCGGCAAGCCCGTCCGCAACGACCTGCGGGAGCACAAGAAGACCCTGCCGGTCGTCTCCGCCCTCGCTTCCGGCACGCCGGCCGGCGCCCGCCTGGCCGGCCTCCTCGGCGACGACGCGTATCTGCACGAGGCGGCGCGGGCCATCGAGGCGGCCGGCGGCCGCGCCTTCACCTCCGCGCTCGCCGAACGCCATCTGGAGCGCGCCCGCCTGGCGCTCGACCGGGTCGCCACGGATCGCGCGGCCGCCGAGTCGCTCGGCGCACTCGCCGCGTTCGCGGTCACCCGCACGCACTGAACTCCCCGCACCACGCAGCAAGTTCGCAGGCCCCCACGCAGACGACGTAGACCATGAGGAGTCCCGCATGCCCGAACGCGCCCGCCCCAGAGTGCCGCGGACCACGGTGGCGCTGACCGCGCTGACCGCGACCACCGTGCTCGCGGGCTGTTCCGGGGGCACGCAGGCGGCGGGCGGCGACGGGCCGCCGCGCACGGGCGGCACCCTGACCTACGCCGTCGGCTCCGACCTCGCCTGCGCCGACCCGCAGCAGGCGGGCAACGGCGACGAGCTCACCGCCGCGCGCGGACTCGCCGACTCCCTGACCGACCAGGACCCGGCCACCGGCCGCATCGTGCCCTGGCTGGCCACGAAGTGGCGGGTCGACGCGAAGGGCAGGAGCTATACGTTCACGCTGCGCCGGGACGTCACCTTCAGCGACGGCGGCAAGCTCGACGCCCGCGCCGTCAAGGAGAGCTTCGACGGGGTGCGCAAGCTGGGCGCGAAAGCGGTCCAGGCGAGCACCTACCTGACCGGATTCCGGCGCGCCGTCGTCGTGGGCGACAACACCGTCCGCTTCGAGTTCGACCGGCCCAACGCCCAGTTCCTGCAAGCCACTTCGTCGGTGAGCCTGGCCGTGGTGAGCCCGGCCACGGCCCGGCGTGCCGCGGCCGACCGCTGTGCGCACGCGGTCGTGGGATCGGGCCCCTTCACGCTCGACCGCTTCGCACCGAACCAGCAGGTCGTGCAGCGGGCCCGGAAGGGCTACGCGTGGCCGTCGGACGTGACCGCGAAATCCGCGGGCGCCGGGCGCGCCCGTCTGGACCGCCTCGTGTTCAAGGTCGTCCCGGAGACCGGGGTACGCGTGGGCGGCCTGCAGTCCGGCCAGTTCGACGCCGTGGCCGCGGTGCCGCCGCAGAACGAACAGACCCTGAAGACCGCCGGCCTCCCCTTGCTGTCGCGGCCCGTGCCGGGCCTCGTGCAGAGTCTCAACGTCAACACCGGGCGCCCGGCGACCAAGGACCCCGACGTGCGCCGCGCCCTGCAGAAGGCCGTGGACCGCGCCGAGATCGTCAGGACCGTGTACACCCCCGACTACCGAACGGCCCGCAGCGCCCTCGCGTCGACCACGCCGCACTTCGCCGACGTGGGCTCGTACCTGGCCACCGACCGGGCCGCCGCCCGCGACCTCCTGGACCGGGCCGGCTGGCGCCCCGGGGCGGACGGGGTGCGCACCAAGGACGGGAAGCGACTCGCTCTCACCACCGTATGGTTCGGCGCCGGCTCGGGTCCCGCCCAGTCGACCCTCGAACTCGTACAGCAGCAGCTCAAGGGGGTCGGCGTGGCCCTGACCATCAAGACGGTCCCGTTGTCGCGCGCGCTGGAGACCTTCAAGACCGGCGCGTACGACCTGGCGCTCGGCAACGCCTCGACCGCCGACCCCGACATCCTGCGCAACTACTACACGGCCAAGGGGCTCGACGTGGTGCGCCTGGGCGCGGGACCGCTGCGCAGCGCGCTCTACGCGCAGTCCACCGACATCGACCCGAAGGTCCGCGGACGGGACCTGCGCACCGCACAGCGCCTGCTGGTCGAGGACGCCTACGCCATTCCGCTGTACGAGTCGCGCACCGTCATCGGCGTCGGCAAGAAGGTGCACGGTGTCACCTTCGACGCCGCCTCGCGCCCGCTGTTCGCGACCGCCTGGCTCTCGTGAACACCTGGCTCGTGAGCACCTGGCTCGTGAACACCTGGTTCTCGTGCCCACCCGGCCTTCGTGAGCTTTGCCTGGCAAGACCCGTCCCGGAGAGGAACCCCCGACCATGGCCACCGCCGACGCCCCCGCACGCGAACTGCACCTGAACGTCAACATCCTCGGCGGCCTCGGGCTGCACCCCGGCGCCTGGCGCTGGCCCGCCGCCGACCCGCTGTCCTTCCTCGACGTCGACTCCTACGTGGCCGCGGCCAAGGTCGCCGAACGCGGCCTGCTCGACGCGGTGTTCCTCGCGGACTCGCCCGGCATCGTGCAGGACGTCGCGGACGTGCCGCCGTACAACGGCATCGAGCCGACCCTGCTGCTGACCGCCATCGCCCGGGAGACCGAGCACATCGGACTCATCGGTACGGCGTCCACCACGTACAACGAGCCGTACAACATCGCCCGCCGCTTCCTCGGCCTGGACGTGCTCAGCGGCGGGCGGGTCGCCTGGAACGCGGTGACCACGTACAACGCCCACTCCGGGCGGAACTTCGGGGCCGGTGAGCCCACGCGCGCGGAACGCTACGCGCGCGGCAACGAGTTCGTGCACGTCGTCCGTGAGCTGTGGACCGGCTGGCAGCCGGACGCGGTCCTCGCCGACCGGTCCACCGGCCGGTTCGCCGACCCCGGCCGGATCAGGCCCGTCGCCCACCGGGGCCCGCACTTCACCGTGCACGGCCCGCTCACCCTGCCCGGATCGCCGCAGGGCTACCCGGTGATCTTCCAGGCGGGCGGCGGTGTCGAGGGCCGGGAGCTGGCCGCCCGGTTCGCGGACGCCGTGTTCGCCGCCCCCAGCGATCTGGACGACGCCCGCGCCGCCACCGCCGAACTGCGCGCGCAGGCCGCCGCGTTCGGCCGCGACCCGCACGCCATCCGGGTCCTTCCGGGCCTGCGCACGACCATCGGAGGCACCGAGCGCGAGGCCTGGGACCGGCGCGACCGGCTGGCCGACCTGACCGACCGGACCGGCGAACTGGGCGCCCTCGCCGGGCGGTTGGGGGTGCCCTACGCGGCTCTGGAGCTCGACGCGCCGGTCGCCGCCGAGCTGCTGCGCGAGGAGCCGGGCGACGGCGGCGGGCACGTCGACCCGGTGGCGCGGCGCCTCGCCGCGCGGGGTCTGACCGTGCGCGAACTGCTCAGCAGGGGCCTGGGCGCGGGCTACTTCCACGTCGTCGGCACCCCGGAGCAGGTCGCGGACCGGATCCAGCTGTGGTTCGAGTCGGGCGCCGTGGACGGCTTCAACCTCATGCCGGACGTGCTCGCCGACGGGCTCCCCGCGCTCGTCGACGAGGTGGTGCCGATCCTGCGGCGGCGTGGCCTGTTCCGCACGGAGTACCGGGGCAGCACCCTGCGCTCGCACTACGGTCTGCCGCTGCCCGGCCGGCGCCCCGTGGCGGTGACCACGGGCTGAGACGCGGCACACGGCGGCCGATGTTTCATCGGAACGACATATTCCCCGGCGGCGTCCGGAAAAGGGCTGGCCACGCGGGCCCGCCGGGGAACGAATCGGGCCACATTTCCCGGGAATCGGTTCGAAGGCAATCCGATCAGGGGAACGCGGAAAGAAGTGCGGTGGACACTCGTCCGGCGACCGGGGATATTTGAACCGTCTTCAACGCCCTTGAATTCACGGGGCATTGCATCATGTGCCGTTCCGAGCGCTATTCCCTGCGTTGCTCCGCGCACCGGTCCAGCTGCCGGTGCTCCGCCGCGAAGTGAGGTTCGTTTCTCCCATGGCGCACAGCAATTCCACGCTGACCGATTCCACGTCCGCCGATTCCGCGCAGGCCGCCGAGCCGTACCGCGCCATGGTGCGACCCGCCCTGCGCGAGGTCGTCGGACGCCTGCACCCCGACGTGGTCAGGGCGGCCGCGGGCGACTGCGGCCACCCCGACGCGGAGAACGAGCGCGGATTACGCCCGGCCCTCGCCCTCCTGAGCGCCGAGGCGGTCGGCGGCCGGGCCCGGGACGCCGTGCCCGGCGCGGTCGCCGTGGAGCTGGCCCACCTCTTCGCCCGGACCCACCGCGGGATCACCGGTGCGGGACCCGTCCGGGGCGTCGGCCCCGCGGTCCTCGCCGGTGACGGCTTCCTCGCCCTGGCGCTGCGCACCCTCGCCGACTCCACGTCGATCTCCCTGCTGTCCTCCGCACTGGTCGACCTCGTGCACGGCGAGGCGTCCACCACCGCGCTGCACGGCCGCCCGGTCGACGGCGCGGGCGCGGTGACCGTCGACGCGTACACCGCCGCGGCCGCCCGCGCCCGGGGCGTCCTGCTCGGCTGCGCGGCCGGGATCGGGGCCCGGCTCGGCGGCGCCCACCCCGACGCGGTCTGCCGACTGACCGTCGCGGGGCGCGAGTTGGGGCACGCCCTGCACGCCGCCGACGACCTGGCCGCGCTGCGCCGCGGCTGCCCGCGGCCGCTGTCGTACCCGGTCCTGTACGCCCTGGAGGCCGACGACGGCACCGCCCGGGAACTGGCCGCCCTGCTCGCGCGGGCCCAAAGTACGCACGGCGGGGCGGAGCTCGACGCCGCCACCGCACGACAGGTCGCCGACCTCGCGGTGCGCGGGGGTGGCGCGGCCCGCACGAGCAGGACCGTCCGGCGCCGCCTCGACGCGGTGCTGCGGACCGTCGAGGCGGTGAGCGTCGCGCCGTCGGCCGCCGGACGGCTGACCACTCTGGTGCGCTCCGCCGTCGAGCGGGCCCACTGAACCGTGTCCGCCCCCGCCCGCGACCCCCGAGTCGCCCCCACCGCCGTCCGCCGCCGCCCGCGTACCCCCGCCTCCACAGGAGTGACGATGACCTCCACCACCTCCACGCTCAGCACCTCGGTGCGCACCGACAGCACGGCGCGCGCGGCGATCACCACGGCCCTCACCACGGTCCAGGACGGGCCGGGCGCCGTCGAGAAGTCCTTCCTCGTCCTCGACCACCTGCCCGGCGACGGCAACTGGATCGGTGTCTCGGAGATCGCCCGCCGCACCGGCCTGCCCAAGACGACCGTCCACCGGATCCTCGGGCTGCTCACCGGACTCGGCCTCGCCGACCACCCCGCCGGGGGCTACCGGCTCGGCCGGCGCATCGTCGACCTCGTCGCGCAGACCCCGTGCGTGCGCACCCTGGCCCTGCGCGACCAACTCCTGCCCTACCTGCTGGACTTGTACCGGCTCACCGACGAGGCGGTGCACCTCGGCGTGCTGCGCGAGCAGGGCGTGCTCTGCCTGGAGCGGCTGCACGGCCATCGCAGCGCCCCGCTGCCGCTGCGCATCGGCAGCATCCTGCCGCCGCACGCCACCGCCCTGGGCAAGGCGCTGCTCGCCTTCACCGACGAGTCCCTGGCAGGCCGCGGGCTCGACGGCGACCTGCCGCACATCACCTCCCGCACCCTCGCCACGGGGCCGGACCTGCAGGACGACCTCGACCGCGTACGGGAGCGCGGAGTGGCCCTGGACCGGGGCGAGTTCAGGCAGGGCGTGGTCTGCGTCGCGGTGCCCGTGTGGGGGCGCGGCCGGGCGCTCGCCGGGGCCGTCTCGGTGTGCGGCCCCGCCTTCCGGGTCGACGTCGAACGGACCGCGCGCGAGCTCCGCCAGGTCGCGTACGAGGCCTCGCGCACGCTGGCCGCGACGGCCGGCGCCGCCGTCGGCGAACTGTCCTCCGCGGCGTCCTGACCGTGCGGCGCTATCTGGCACAGCGACTGGTCCAGGCCGTCCTCGTCCTGTGGGCGGCGTTCACCCTGTCGTTCGCGGTGTTGTACCTGCTGCCCGGCGACCCGGTGTCCATCATGGCGGCGGGCGGCGGCGAGACGAGCAGCGTCGGTCCCGGCCAACTGGCCGAGCTGAGAAGGACGTACGGCCTCGACAGACCGGTCGCCGAGCAGTACGGCAGCCGGCTGTGGCACGCCCTGCACGGCGACTTCGGGACCTCGGTGCAGAGCGGCGACCACGTCACCCGCATGATCGCCGAGAGCCTGCCCGCGACTCTCCAACTCACCTCCGGTGCGCTGCTGTTGGCGCTGATCCTGGGGGCGGGCGTGGCCCTGCTCGCCACCTACACCCGATCGCGCTGGCTGCGGCAGACGCTGCTGTCCCTGCCCGCGCTCGGTGTGTCCGCCCCCACGTTCCTGGTCGGCCTGGTGCTCGTACAGATCGTGTCGTTCCGCTGGGGCCTGCTGCCCGCCGTCGGCAACGAGGGCTTCGAGAGCCTGATCCTGCCGGTGATCACCCTGGCGCTGCCCACCGGCGCGATCCTCGCGCAGGTCTTCGCCAAGAGCCTGCGGACCACCCTCGCCGAACCGTACGTGGAGACCGCGCTGGCCAAGGGTGCCGGCCGGGCCCGGGTGCACTTCCGGCACGCCGCCCGCAACGCCTCGATCCCTCCGCTGACGGTGGTGGGCATGCTGGTCGGCAACCTGCTGGCGGGGTCGGTGGTCGTGGAGACGGTGTTCTCCCGGACCGGGGTGGGGCGGCTCACCGCCATGGCGGTGAGCGCGCAGGACATCCCGGTGGTCCAGGGGCTGGTGGTGTTCGGCGCGCTGGCCTTCGTCCTGGCCAATCTGGCCGTCGACCTGATCTGCCCCCTCCTCGATCCGCGGATCACGACATCTGTGGCGGTGGCGCGATGACCGAACTCACGACGGCTGTGGCGGTGACGCGATGACCGAACTCACGACAGCTGTGGCGGTGGCGCGGTGACCGAACTCATGACGGCCGAGGCGCTCACCCGACCGCCGGGCGGAACCGGCTCCCCGCACCCGGAACGCTCCGGCCGGGCGGGCGCGGCGCGGCGGCTCCGGCGGCTGGCCGGGTTCCTGCTGCGCCGCCCCGGACTCGTCCTCTCCGTCCTGGTGCTGGCGCTCGTCCTCCTGGCGGCCTTCTTCCCGGGCCTCTTCACCGCGCAGGACCCGCTCTCCGGTGTGCCCCGGGACAAGGTGCAGGGGCCCGGCGCCGGGCATCCGTTCGGCACCGACCAGCTGGGCCGCGACCTGTTCTCGCGGGTGGTGCACGGCTCGGCCCTGTCCCTGCGGGCGACGCTGCTCGCCGTCGCCGTGGGCCTGGGGGTGGGCTCCCTCGTCGGGCTGCTCGCCGGGTACCTCGGCGGCCGCGTCGACGACGTCCTGATGCGCGGCGCCGACGTCCTCCTCGCCATCCCGAACCTGCTGCTCGCGCTGGCCGTCGTGACCGCGCTCGGCTTCGGCACCGCGAAGGTCGCGATCGCCGTGGGCGTCACCGGCGTGGCGAGCTTCGCCCGCATCATGCGCTCCGAAGTGCTGCGGGTGCGCGGCTCGGTGTACGTGGAGGCGGCGCGCGCCTCGGGGTCCCGGTGGTACTCCGTACTCGGGAGGCACGTGCTGCCGAACTCCGCGGGCCCGGTCCTCGTGTACGCGGCCGTCGACTTCGGCGCCGTCCTCCTTCAGGTGTCCTCGCTCAGCTTCCTCGGCTACGGCGCCACACCGCCGACCCCCGAATGGGGCGCGCTGGTCTCGGGCGGCCGCGACTACCTGGCCACGGCGTGGTGGCTGACCACGCTGCCCGGCCTGACCATCGCGGCCACCGTCCTGGCCGCCAATCGCATCTCCCGCGCGCTCGACGGGGAAGGCAGGCAGACCCGGTGAACGACGACCAACCCCTGCTCGACGTACGCGGGTTGCGGGTCTCGTACCGGACCCGCACCGGCATCGTCCGGGCCGTACGGGGCGTCGACCTCACCGTGCGGCCCGGCGAGGTCGTCGCCGTGGTCGGCGAGTCCGGTTCGGGCAAGAGCACGACGGCGCACTCCGTCATCGGGCTGCTCCCGGCCGGTGGCGTACTGGAGGCGGGGCGGATCCTCTTCGACGGTGTCGACCTGGCCCGGGTGAAGGACAAGGAGCTGCGGGCCCGCCGGGGCCGTGACATCGGGCTGATCCCGCAGGACCCGATGGTGTCGCTCAATCCGGTGCAGCGCGTCGGGACACAGGTCGCCGAGGTGCTGCTGATCCACGGCCTCGCCGACCGGCGGACGGCGGCGGCGCAGGCCGTCGGGATCCTCGGCAGGGCCGGTCTGCCGGACCCCGCGGTCCAGGCCCGGCGCTACCCCCACGAACTCTCCGGCGGTATGCGGCAACGTGTGCTGATCGCCGTCGCGGTGGCCGCCCGGCCGAAACTGGTGATCGCCGACGAGCCGACGAGCGCGCTCGACGTCACCGTCCAGCGGCAGATCCTCGACCACATCGAGCACCTCACCCGGGAGTCGGGCACCGCGGTCCTGCTGATCACGCACGATCTGGGCGTCGCCGCGGACCGGGCGCGGCGGATCGTCGTCATGGCGGACGGCGAGGTGGTCGAGAGCGGCGCCACGCAACAGGTGCGCACCGCCCCCCAACACCCTTACACGCGGCGCTTGTTGGCATCCGCCCCGAGTCTGGCCGGGGGCCGTCTGGTGGTGGACCGGCGCGGCGCCGGCGGGCCCGTGGGCGCGGACGATCTGCTGACCGTCCGGGGGCTCGTGAAGGAGTTCCCGTCGCCTCGCGGGGCAGCGGGCGCCCGTACGTTCCGGGCGGTCGACGAGGTCGGGTTCCGGATCGGCCGCGGCGAGACCTTCGCGCTGGTCGGCGAGTCGGGGTCCGGGAAGTCGACCACCGCCCGGCTCGTGGTGCGCCTCGCGGATCCCACGGCCGGCACCGTCACCTTCGACGGGCAGGACATCACCGGCCTGCGCGGCGGGGCGCTGCGGCGGCTGCGCCGGCGGATGCAGCTCGTCCACCAGAGCCCGTACGCCTCCCTGGATCCTCGGCAGTCCGTCGCGGACGTGATCACCGAGCCGCTCCGCGCGTTCAACATCGGCGGCCGCAAGGAGCGCGCCCGGCGCGCGAGTGACCTGCTGGAACGCGTCGCGCTCCCCGTCTCCGCCCTCCGGCGCCGCCCCGCCGAACTCTCCGGCGGGCAGCGCCAGCGCGTGGCGATCGCCCGGGCACTCGCCCTGGAACCCGACCTGGTCGTCTGCGACGAACCGGTGTCGGCCCTCGACGTGTCCGTCCAGGCACAGATCCTCGAACTGCTCGTGGACCTCCAGCGCGACCTCGGCCTCAGCTACCTCTTCATCTCCCACGACCTGGCCGTGGTCCGCCAGATCGCCGACCGGGTCGGCGTCATGCGCCGGGGCCGCCTGATCGAGACGGGCACGACCGACGACGTCTTCGCCACCCCCGCCGACCCGTACACCCAGGAACTCCTCGCCGCCGTCCCCGGCACCCGGGCCTGAGCGGGCCGCGCTCGCCGCGGGCGTCAGACACGGCCGGGCCCGCGCACCACGAGGACGATACGCAGCACCACGACGACCGCGCCGACGGCCGACCAAAGAAGAACGCCGCCAGATCGCGGACGCCGTCTGCCGACTCATCACCGAACACGGCCTGGACGCGGTGACCGTGGCACGGACCGCCGCGACCGCCGGGATGTCGGTGGGGCTCGTGCAGCACTACTTCCGTTCCAAGGACGAGATGCTGCTGCACGCGTTCAAGGAGGTGACCGCGCGCATCAGGAGCCGGGCCGACGAACGGATCCGGACCGGCATCGAGCACCACCGTCCGATCAGGCACGTCCTGGCCGAAGCGCTCGCCGAACTCCTCCCGTTGGACGAGACGCGGCGCACCGAGTTCCGGGTGACGCGGGCGTTCGCCGGCCGGGCCCTGGACGCGCCCGCGCTCGCCGACGTCGACGTGGAGACCGCCCACCGGCTGCGCACGGATGTGGCGCGGGCCGTACACAACGGCAAGGAGTGCGGCGAGGTCGCACCGGACCTGGACCCGTGGCCCGCGGCCGTCCGGCCGACCGCGGTGACGGAGGGCCTGGCGATGCAGGTCTACCGGGACACCGCCCAGGCCGACGGAGTACCCGCGAGCGAAGTGTCGGCAGCGTCCATCGCGGAGGAGCTCACGGCCGTCTTCACCGGCGACTGCCGCCAGTACGCCGGGCCCCGCCACACGACGTCTTCCTGACAGCCACCAGCGTCCTGGAGGGTGACACTGCCGACCGACCGACGTCCCGTGATGGTCGATCTGCACGGCGGCGAGGGCGCCATGAAGGGCGCCCTGGGTTGCCTCGCCCATCCTGACTTGGAGAGAAAGGGACACGCCACTCGCCCACCGCGCACGTAACGGAGGTTCTGACCGCTCACTCACCCCGGCCGGTGGATGCCCAGCGTGCGCTCGAAGACGAAGACGAAGACGATGGCGATGGTGTCGGTGAGCCGCTTCTCGTCGGCGCGGGCCCTCTCACCCGTATCCCCCGCGCCCCACTCGACAAGCGCCGCCGGGTCGACCCCGACACCCCCTTGATGGGGCGTCAGGCTGCTGTCATGCAGGCACTCACGCCCGCCCCAGCCGCAGGTCGAGCGCGGCACCGACATCGGGGCAGTTCCGGCGGACGGTGTCGAGAAAGGCACCGAGCGCCGGGGAGCGGTCCCGGTCGGCGAAGGACAGGACCAGGTCGGGAAGCGCCGTCCTCGGGGTCACCTCGCAGAACCGGATCCCCGGCCTCGGAGCCTCTCGCATGCGGGAGGGCCCGAGGCCCACGCCGACCCCGCAGGCCGCCAGGCCCATGATCGTGTGTACGTCCCTCGCCACGGTGGCGCCTTCCAGCGCTGCGGCGTCCTCGCCCAGCAGGACGCGCAGCCCGGTGGCGATGGCGGGCTCGTCCTCCCCGGCGGCCACGATCAGCGGCTGCCGTCGCAGCTGGTCCACGCTCACCGACGCCTGGCCCGCGTAGGGGTGGGCGCCGGCGACCACGGCGATCAGATGGTCGTGTCCGACCGGGACGGACACCAGATGCTCGGCCCCGGCGCCCCGGGGCGGTCCGAGGGTGACGGCCACGTCCAGTTCTCCGGCGATGAGCGCGGCGGTGCTGCGGCCCGATGCCATCTCGTGCAGCTCAAGGCGGACGTCGGGCCGCTCGCGGCCGAACCGGCCCAGGACGTCCGGGAGCGGGTCGAGCAGCGCGGAGGCGATGAATCCAAGGCGCAACCGGCCCGTCTCGCCGCGCGCCGCCCGGCCGGCGTCCACTGTGGCCGCCGCCATCTCCTCCAGTGCCCGCCGCGCCCGGTCGAGGAACGCCTCGCCCGCGGCGGTCGGGAACACTCCCTGGCGCGTGCGGTCGAACAGCCGGGCCCCGGTCTCGCGCTCCAGGTCGGCGATCTGTTTGGACAGCGGGGGCTGCGCGATACCCAGCGCGCGGGCGGCCCGGCCGAAGTGTCTGTGCTCGGCGAGGGCGAGCGCGTACCGCAGATGCCGCGCTTCCAAGACCGCCCCCTTCATACATACAAAGTATCGCCGCCCAGCGTGCCATATCTTTCGCTGGATCGACTCGCTAGGGTCCCCTGAGATGGGGCCATGGCTCCCTCCCCGAACAACCCGAACAACACCGTCTTCGTCCTGGTGCACGGCGCCTGGCACGGCTCATGGCAGTGGGCGGCGACGCAACGGGCGCTCGCCGGTCTCGGTACCGCGAGTGTTGCCGTCGACCTGCCCGGGCACGGCTTCGGCGCTCCCCTGCCCAGCGGATACCTGCTGCCCGGTCGCCCCGGTCTGCTGACCGAGAGATCGCAGCTCGCCGACATCACGATGGACGACTGCGCCGATGCCGTCCTGGACACGCTGCGCCGGGTCCGCCGCTACGGCCGCGTCGTGCTCGTCGCGCACAGCGCGGGCGGCGGTCCCGCGTCGCTGGCCGCGGAGCGCGCGCCCGAACTGGTCGACCGCGTCGTCTACCTCTCCGCGTTCGTCCCCGCCGGCCGTCCCCGGTTCTTCGACTACCTGAGCGCGCCCGAGAACGCCACCGCTCTGGGGCAGGGCCTCAACCTCGGTGATCCCGAGGCGCTGGGGGCCGTACGGATCGACCCGCTCTCGTCGGACCCCGCCTACATCGAGGAGCTGCGGCAGGCCCACTACCACGACACGCCCGCAGACCGCTTCGACCGCTGGCGCTCCGCACTCAGCCCCGATCTGCCGCTGGCCGTCCCGGCGACCCCCATCACTCTGACCGCGGCACGGTGGGGCCGTATCCCGCGTACCTTCCTGCGCTGCGCGCAGGACCGGGGACTGCCGACGGCCACACAGGACCTGATGATCGCGGAGGCCGACCGGGCCATGCCGGGCGAGCCGTTCACCGTCCGCACGCTTCCGGGCAGCCACAGCCCGTTCGCCGCCCGCCCGCAGGAACTCGCCGAGGCCCTGGTCCGGTGAACGTCCGACGTTTCCTGCTGCCGGTGGTGCTGAGCGCGACCTTCGTGCAGCTGCTCAACGTCACGATCGCGCAGATCGCCGCTCCGGCCATCCAGTCCGGCCTGGGCGCGGGCCCCGGCGCGGTGCAGCTCGTGCTGGCCGGCTACACCCTGGCGTACGCGTGCCTGCTCATCACCGCCGCACGGCTTGGCGAGCGCTACGGTCACCGGCGGCTGTTCGTGCTGGGCACCACGGTGTTCACGGTCGGCTCGGTGGCCTGCGCCGCCGCGCCCGGCGCCGGATGGCTGATCGCGGCCCGGCTGGTGCAGGGTGCGGGCAGCGGCCTGGTCGCCCCGCAGGTGCTCTCGCTCATCCGCACCGGCGTCCCGCCGGCCCGCCGCCCACGAGCCCTCGCCCTGTACGGCGCCACGATGGGCGTGGCCTCGCTGGCCGGTCCGCTCATCGGCGGGCTGCTCGTCGGCGCCGACCTCTTCGGCCTCGGCTGGCGCGCGGTCTTCCTGGTCACGGTGCCCGTGGCACTCGTTTCGCTGGCGGGCGCCGCCCTGCTGCCTCCTGCGCGCGGCACGGACGGACAGCGCGTGGACCGGGTGGGAGTGGCACTGACCACCATCGGCTTCGCGACGCTGGTCCTGCCGTGCGCGCTGGGCCGGGAGGCCGGCTGGCCCTGGTGGACCTGGGCCTCCTTCACCGTGGCCGCGGCCGCCCTCACCTGCTTCGTCCGCACGCTCCGGCACCGGCCGGACCCCCTGGTCCACCCGTCGGTCCTGCGGGACGGGACCGCGCGGCGGGGCGTGCTGCTGGTGTTCGTCTTCAACGCCGGTGTCCCGTCGTTCACGTACCTGCTGTTCCTGCATCTGCAGTCCGCTGTCGGGTATTCGGCGCTGTCCGCCGCGCTGGTCTCGGCGCCGTTCGCCGCCGCGGCCGTGGTGGGCAGCCGTGTCGCCCCGGCCCTCTCCCGCCGGCTGGGCGCGACGGCGCTGACGGCCGCCGCGCTCGTGCTTGCGGGCACGGCCGTGGCGCTCGCGCCGCTCATCGCAACCGGCCCCGGGCGCCGTGCGGCGCTGCCGGTACTGGCGGCCGGGGGCGCCGCGTTCGGCCTGTTCACGGCCGCGGTGTTCACGCTGGTCCTCGCGGGTGTGCGGGGCGCCGCCGCGAGTTCGGTGTCCGGGCTGCTGCCCACAGCCCAGCAACTCGGCGGCTCGATCGGGGTGACGGCGGCCGGCCTTGCCTATTTCGCACCGGCCGACAGTGCGAACGCGGCGTTCACCCACGCCATGGCCTACGAGGCCGCGATCTTCGTACTCACGGCGCTGATCGCCCTCCGGCTACGACGGACCGACTCCGGTCCGGAGCGGTCCCGGCAGGGGCCGGCCATCGAAGGGCGCGGGCAGACCGCCCGACGCGGCGCCCTGCGCCACTGACCCGCGCGAGGCCGGCCGACCCGCCGCTCAGGCGCCCTTGTCCGCAGGCTCCAGAATGGCCACGCACTCCACGTGATGCGTCATGGGAAACAGATCGAACGCCCGCAGCGACCGCACCCGGTACCCGCCCTCCTTGAAGTACCCCAGGTCCCGGGCAAGCGCGGCCGGGTCGCAGGCCACGTACGCGATCCGGCGCGCGCCCAGCGTCGTGAGGTGGGCGACCGTCTTCTTGCCGGCGCCCGCGCGCGGCGGGTCCAGGACGATGAGGTCGGCCTCGGTGATGCCGGTGCGCGGCAGGGTCGCGTCGACCTTGCCCTGCTCGATGCGGACCCGGTCGAAGGCGGCGAGGTTGTGCCGGGCGTCCTCGACGGCGCGCTTGCCGGACTCGATGCCGAGCACCGCGCCCTTCTCGCCGACGCGGTCCGCGAGGGCGCCGGCGAACAGGCCGACGCCGCAGTACAGGTCGAGGGCGGTGTCGCCCTTGCGCGGGAGCAGACCCTGCATCACCGCGCGCATCAGCGTCTCCGCGGCCTGCGGGTGGACCTGCCAGAAGCCGCCGCTGCCGACCCGGTAGGTGCGGTTGTCGGCGCGCTCGCGCACGAAGGCGCGGCCGTGCACGCGGTGCACCCCGCCGTCCTTCTCGCCGACCCGCATCACGGACACCGGCTTGTCGAGCTCGACGAGGGGCAGCCGGGCGCCGGGCGCCGGCTCCAGGATCACCATGCGGTCCTGGGAACCGGTCGCCGCGATCGCGTCGACGGACACCATGCCCGACCAGTCCCGCTGCTCGATCCCCAGCTCGGACACGCCCTCGGCCGCGATCATGCAGTGCTCGATCGGCTCGACCTCGTGCGAGCGGTGGCGGCGCAGTCCGGCGTTGCCGTCCGCGTCGACCGCGTACTGGACACGGGTACGCCACTGCGGCACCTGGCCCGCCGGCAGTTTGTCGCCCTCGGCCGGCATCACCGTGCCGTCCCAGCCGGCCTCCTCGGGCGTGAGGCCCGCGAGGCGCTGCAGCTGCTCGGCGATGACCTCGCCCTTCATGCGGCGCTGCGCGCCCGGCTTCGCGTGCTGCCAGTCGCAGCCGCCGCAGCGGCCGGGGCCCGAGTAGGGGCAGGGCGCCTCGACGCGGTCCTTGGACGCGTCGAGCACCTTCACGGCGTCCGCGCGCAGGAAGCGGTCGCCCTCGTCGCCGTCCGTCACCCGCGCCACGACCCGCTCGCCGGGCAGCGTGTGCCGGACGAAGAGGACCTGGCCCTCGGCTGTACGCGCGATGCAGTGACCGCCGTGTGCGACGGGCCCGATCTCGACCTCGTACTCCTCCCCCACCAGTGACGTCTTCTCTTCTGCCTGCATGGCGGGGGCTCCAGTACCTCAAGGGGGAAACGGCCAAAAAGCGAAAGCGGCCGGACAACAGCCCACCAGTCTACGTGGCTGTCACCCGGCCGCTCACCACGAGCCGTGGGCCTACAGGGCGCCGCTACTTGTTGCTCGGCTCCTTCGGGCGCTTCTCCACCGGGCCGCGGCGGACGGCGCCCGGCGCGTGCCACTCGGAGCGCCTGCGGGCCCGCTTCTTGGCGGCCTCGGAGGACTCCAGCTGGTAGGGGACGGACGTCACCATGATCCCCGGAGTGAACAGCAGCCGTCCCTTCAGCCTGAGCGCGCTCTGGTTGTGCAGCAGGTGCTCGTACCAGTGGCCGACCACGTACTCGGGGATGATCACGCTGACGGCGTCGCGCGGAGACTCCCGGCGCAGGCTCTTCACGTACTCGATGATCGGCCGGGTGATCTCGCGGTAGGGCGAGTCGAGGACCTTCAGCGGTACGTCGATGCCGCGCCGCTCCCACTCCTCGCGCAGCGCCTTCGTCTCGGCCGGGTCGACGTTGACGCTCAGCGCTTCGAGCGTGTCCGTGCGCATCAGCTTGGCGTAGGCGAGGGCCCGCAGGGTGGGGCGGTGGATCTTCGAGACGAGCACGATGGAGTGCACGCGGGACGGGCGGACGCTGTCGTCGGACGGCGTCTCCGGCGCGGCGATCTCCTCGGCGACCCGGTCGTAGTGCTTACGGATCGCGGTCATCGTCGCGTAGAAGATGCACATGCCGAGCAGCGCGACCCACGCGCCGTGCGTGAACTTCGTGACGAGGACGACCACGAGGACCAGGCCGGTGAAGAAGGCGCCGAAGGTGTTGATCGCGCGGGAGCGGATCATGTGGCGCCGCTTGTCGGCGTCCCGCTCGGTGCGCAGGTGGCGGTTCCAGTGCCGGACCATGCCGGTCTGGCTGAGTGTGAAGGACACGAACACGCCGACGATGTAGAGCTGGATCAGGCGGGTGGAGTCGGCGCCGTAGATGACGACGAGCAGCATGGCCGCGCCGGCGAGGAGCACGATGCCGTTGGAGAACGCGAGGCGGTCGCCGCGGGTGTGCAGCTGGCGCGGCAGGTAGCGGTCCTGCGCGAGGATCGAGCCGAGCAGCGGGAAGCCGTTGTACGCCGTGTTGGCGGCGAGGAAGAGGACCAGCGCGGTGGCTGCCGCCAGGATGACGAACGGGAAGCTGCCCTTGCCGAAGACGGCCTCCGCCACCTGGGAGATCACCGGGTTCTGGACGTAGCCGGAACCGACCGCGAGACCGTTGTGGATCAGGTCCGTCGCCGGGTGCTCGGCCATCCGCACCTTGGTCACCATGGCGAGCGCGATGATGCCGCAGAACATGGTCACGGCGAGCGCGCCCATCAGCGCGAGCGTGGACGCCGCGTTCTTCGACTTGGGCTTGCGGAACGCCGGTACGCCGTTGGAGATCGCCTCGACGCCGGTGAGCGCCGCACAGCCGGAGGAGAAGGCGCGCAGCAGCAGGAAGACGAGCGCGAAGCCCGCGAGGCCCTGGTGCTCGGCCTTGATGTGGAAGTCGGAGGTGGGTGCCTTCATGGAGTCGCCGAGGACGATCCCGCGGAAGGCGCCCCAGGCGATCATGATGAAGACGCCGGCCACGAAGACGTACGTGGGGATGGCGAAGAGCTTCCCGGACTCCTTCACGCCGCGCAGGTTCATCACCGTCAGCAGGACGATGACGGCGCAGGCGCAGAGCACCTTGTGCTCGACCACGAAGGGGATCGCCGAGCCGAGGTTCTCGATGCCGGAGGCGATGGAGACGGCGACGGTCAGGACATAGTCGACGAGCAGGGCGCTGGCGACGGTGAGCCCGGCCTTCGGGCCGAGGTTGGTGGTGGCCACCTCGTAGTCGCCGCCACCGCTCGGGTAGGCGTGCACGTTCTGCCGGTACGAGGCGACGACCGTGAACATCAGCACGACGACCGCGACCGCGATCCAGGGGCTGAAGTGGTAGGCCGACACTCCCGCGATGGAAAGGACCAGCAGGACCTCGCCCGGCGCGTACGCCACGGAGGACAGCGGGTCGGAGGCGAAAACGGGGAGTGCGATGCGCTTCGGAAGGAGTGTTTCCCCCAGCCGGTCGCTGCGCAGTGCGCGCCCGATCAAGATCCGTTTGGGCACGTCGGTCAGTTTGGACACGCAGAGGATCGTAAGCGTTCGAACGGGGGGCCGCCCACCCACCACCCCGAATCGGCACCCGGCCCTCTCCCGGCCCGCCCTCAGCCCGCCGCGCGCCCCGCCTTCGCCCAGTTGCCGCGCAGCCGGTCGAGATAGGAGCGGGCCTGGCCGCCGGGGCTCACGTCACGGGCGAAGGCCAGCATGTTGGACGCCCCGGCGTTGTAGCCGAGCGCGAGCAGTTCGTCGCGGGTGTACGGGCCGCTCCAGTGCGCCGGCAGCCGCGCGTCCAGGTCGTGCAGATGCCAGGCGGCGGCCTCGATCGCCAGGTCCCGGTCGTCGGGCAGCTCGTCCCAGGCACGGTCGGCGAAGTCACGGCCGCGCCTGGTCTCGTCGTACGCGGCCCGGTGCATGTTGGCGATACCGAAGGCGGCGTCCGGCTTGTACTTCTGCCAGGCCCGTTCCAGCGCGGGGTCGTGCGGTTTGTACGCCTCGTTGTAGAGGATCGCCATCACCAGCCGGGGCCCGACACCGGCCTGCCGGGCGCGGGCGCGGACCTGGGGCGCGTAGTCGGCGGGGTCGTAGTCGCCGCTCTCCGTACGGGACGCAGAGGGGGCCGGTGCGGACCGCTCCGGGGACGACTCCGGGGATCGCTCCGGGGATCGTGAAGCCTGTCCGCCGGAGGGTGACGGCTGGTCGCCACCCGCTTGGGACGGCGTACGCCCTCCGCGTGACAGCAGCCCCCACACCACCACCGCGGCCACCACGAGCACGAGCCACGTCCACCGAGAACGCCGTCCCGCCATGACCGCCTCCTCCACCCGCGAAGCCCGCCCGTGCAACCGCCGCGGAGCCCCTGTCCACCGGTCCGGGAAGCGGTGGCGATCTAGGCGCCGACGCGAAGGCGGACTTCGAGCATATTGCCGATACGGTGGTCCAGAGCGCGAGCCGCGAACAGCCCGTATCGTGCCCGAGATCGAGCCGCACCGGCTGGACCGAGCCGCGAGAGAGAGACATGAGCAGGACGTTTACGCAGGTCAGTAGGCCTATGAGGAGTGCGGGGTAGGTCCGTGCATATCGTGATCATGGGCTGTGGCCGAGTAGGGTCCCAACTCGCCCAGACCCTGGAACAGCAGGGCCACACGGTCGCCGTGGTCGACCAGGACCCCACGGCCTTCCGCCGTCTGGGATCCGGGTTCGGCGGCCGTCGCGTCACCGGGGTCGGCTTCGACCAGGACACCCTGCGCGAGGCCGGCATCGAGGAGGCGGGCGCCTTCGCCGCCGTCTCCAGCGGTGACAACTCGAACATCATCGCCGCCCGCGTGGCCCGCGAGATGTTCGGCATCGAGAACGTGGCGGCGCGTATCTACGACCCCCGCCGCGCCGAGGTCTACCAGCGCCTGGGCATCCCGACGGTCGCCACGGTCCGCTGGACCGCCGACCAGATGCTGCGCCGGCTGCTGCCGTCCGGCGCGGAGCCGCTGTGGCGCGACCCGACCGGCGGCGTCCAGCTCGCCGAGGTGCACGCGTCGGAGTCCTGGGTGGGCCAGAAGATCAGCCGCCTCCAGGAGGAGACGGGGGTGCGCGTGGCGTTCCTCACCCGCCTCGGCGAGGCAATGCTGCCGACGTCGCAGACGGTGCTGCAGGAGGGCGATCTCGTGCACGTGATGATGCGCACGGACGAGGTCGAGAAGGTCGAGGCGGCGTTCGCCGAAGGCCCCGAGGAAGGCGGTCAGTGATGAGGGTCGCCATTGCCGGAGCCGGGGCGGTCGGCCGCTCGATCGCGGGCGAGCTCCTGGAGAACGGTCACGAGGTCCTCCTCGTCGACAAGGCGCCGACGGCCATCTCGGTCGAGCGCGTCCCGCAGGCGGAGTGGCTGCTCGCCGATGCCTGCGAGATCACGTCCCTGGACGAGGCGGCGCTGCAGCGCTGCAACGTGGTCATCGCGGCCACCGGCGACGACAAGGTCAACCTCGTCGTCTCCCTCCTCGCGAAGACCGAGTACGGGGTCCCGCGGGTCGTCGCCCGCGTCAACAACCCCAAGAACGAATGGCTGTTCAACGAGTCGTGGGGCGTCGACGTCGCCGTCTCCACGCCGCGCCTCATGTCGGCCCTGGTCGAGGAGGCGGTGAGCGTGGGCGACCTGGTCCGCCTGCTCCGCTTCAGCCACGGCGACGCGAACCTGGTCGAGCTGACGCTCCCGCCGGAGTCGGCCCTCGCCGGCACGCGCGTGGGCGACGTCCAGTGGCCGCAGGACACGTCCCTGGTCACGATCATCCGCGGCACCCGCGTCCTGGCCCCCAGCCAGGAGGACTCCCTGGAGGCGGGCGACGAGCTGTTGTTCGTCGCCGCACAGGCGCGGGAGGAACAACTGGAGGACCTGCTGTCGGTCCGCCGCGAGGACGCTTAAGAAGCACATGAGAGGGCCCGGCAAGCTTTGCTTGCCGGGCCCTCTCATGTGCTTCTAGGGGCGCGGGGAACTGCGCGACCAGCCACACTCGACCCGCACGCGCCGGAGCAGCTCAGCCCTCCCGGCGATGCCGCGCACCCGCACCCGAGGAGGCCTCACGCTCGGCCTTCGCCTCCTTCTCGGCAGCCTCCGCGGCTTCCATCTCCGCGAACACATCGATCGGCGCGGGCGCCTTCGCCAGGAACACCCACGTCAGCCACACCGCCAGCAGGAACGGCGGGATCTTCAGAGCGATGAGCACCCAGCCGAACTGCGTCGTGTCGCCCCACCAGTACAGCGGGAACAGCACCGCGCATTTCGCGAGGAGAATGAGCCCCCAGGCCCAACTCGCCTTCGCATAGGCCTTCTTGCGGCCGGGGTTGCGCGTCCGCCACGACAGGTTCTCCTTGAACACCGGCCCGAGGATGAGCCCGATCAGCGGAACCCCGCACAGCGTGGTCACGATGTACGCGAGCGCGAGCCCCAACGTGTAGAGCATGCCGGGCAGATAGAAGTCCTTGGCGTTGCCGGTCATCATCGCGAAGACGACACCGAACGCGACACCGAAGACGCCGCTGAAGGCGTGCTTGACGGTGTCCTTCATGACCAGCCGCACCACGACCAGGACCAGGGACACCGCGAGGGCCGCGATGGCCGACATGTGCAGGTCCTTGTTGATCGTGAAGATGGTCACGAAGAGAAGACCGGGCACGACGGTCTCCACCATGCCCCGCAGGCCGCCGAAGGCCTCGAAGAGCGCGGCCTCGGTCACCGCCTTCGAAGCGGCGGAGTCCTGGTCGACTCCGGGTTCGCGGTCGGTCGGCTTGTCGAGCGACGTCACCGGCTACTCCCGTCCGAGCGGTCTGAGTTCGTACTTCGGGTTGAAGAGCACCCTACGGCCCCGGCTCATCGAGATCCGCCCCGAAGCGATCAACTTGCGGCCGGGTTCGATCCCCAGGATCGAGCGTCGGCCGAGCCACACCACATCCAGGGCGGCGGAGCCGTCGAACAACTCCGCCTCGAGGGCCGGAACTCCGGCGCGTGGTCGCAGGGTTACCGTGCGCAACGTACCAGTAACCGTGACGATCTGTCGGTCCTGGCAATCCCCGATACGCGTACAGCCCGTGGTCTCCGAGTCCTCGCGCAGCTCCTCCGACTCCAGGTCCTCCTGGGAGGTGGACAGTCGGTCGAGCATGCGCCGGAACCGGCCCGCCGGCTTCTCGGACGCCCTGTCGGAGCGAGGAACAGCACTCATACTTGAAGCGTACCCGGGGCCGGAGACACGGTCGTACTCGCTGGTGTACCCGCTTTCGGGGCCCTTACTTCCCGGGCCCGCACTTCTCGGGCCTCACTTCTCGAACCGGTACCCCATGCCCGGCTCGGTGACGAAGTGCCGCGGATGCGACGGGTCGGTCTCCAGCTTCCGGCGCAGCTGGGCCATGTACACACGCAAATAGTTGGTCTCGGTGCCGTACGACGGACCCCACACCTCCTGAAGCAGCTGCTTCTGGCTGACCAGGCGCCCCGTGTTGCGCACCAGCACCTCCAGCAGGTGCCACTCGGTGGGCGTGAGGCGCACATCGCGTCCGCCCCTGTGAACCTTCTTCGCGGCCATGTCGACGGTGAAGTCGTCGGTCTCGACGATCCCCTCGTCCTCGCCGCCCCCGGTGGGCTCGGCCCGCCGCACGGCCGCCCGCAGCCGGGCGAGCAGCTCGTCCATACCGAACGGCTTCGTCACGTAGTCGTCGGCGCCCGCGTCGAGCGCCTCGACCTTCTCGTCCGAGGAGTGCCGTGCGGACAGCACCAGGATCGGTACGCGTGTCCAGCCGCGCAACCCCTTGATCACCTCGACGCCGTCCATGTCGGGCAGGCCCAGATCGAGGACGACCACGTCGGGGTGGCGGGCGGCCGCGAGCTGCAGCGCGCCGGCTCCGTCGACCGCGGCGTCCACCTCGTACTTGCGCGCTTTCAGGTTGATGACGAGGGCGCGAACGATCTGCGGCTCGTCGTCGACCACGAGCACCCGGGTCATGCGTGCCTGCCTCTCTGCGGTTCTGCGGTGTCGGCTGCTGATGCCGTTGTCGTTGTCTCGGATGATGGCGTCGTACGGGTCAACGGCTGGTCCCGCGCCTCGGGCACGGGCTTCGCCGCCCTCAGGGTGAGCACCATCGTGAGCCCGCCCCCAGGAGTGTCCTCCGCGCCGAGTGTGCCGCCCATGGCCTCGACGAAGCCGCGCGCCACGGCGAGCCCGAGCCCCACGCCCGCGCCGCGAGGAGCGTCCCCGTACCGCTGGAACGGGGCGAAGATGCGCTCCTTGGCCTCATCCGGCACGCCGGGGCCGCGGTCCACGACGCGCAGTTCGACGCGTTCGCCGAGCGTGCTGGCGGAGACCAGGACGGGTTCGTCGGGCGGGCTGTACTTGACGGCGTTCTCGACGATGTTGGCGACGGCCCGCTCCAGCAGGCCCTTGTCGACGGTCACCATCGGCAGCGACTCGGGGATGTCCAGGTCGACGCTGAGATCCGGGTCCGGTACGCCGACCAGCGCCATCGGCACCACCTCGTCGAGGTCGATCTCCCGGATGAGCGGGGTGACGGTGCCGGTCTGGAGGCGGGACATGTCGAGCAGGTTCCCGACGAGGTGGTCGAGCCGGTCCGAGCCCGCCTCGATCCCGGCGAGCAGTTCGGCCTGGTCCTCGGGCGACCAGTCGACGTCCTCGGAGCGCAGGGAGGAGACGGCGGCCTTGATGCCGGCCAGCGGGGTGCGCAGGTCGTGGCTGACCGCGGCGAGCAGGGCGGTACGGATGCGGTTGCCCTCGGCGAGCGTGCGGGCCTGCTCGGCCTCGGACTGGAGGCGGCGCCGGTCCACGACGACGGCGGCCTGCGCGCCGAACGCGGCCAGGACGCGCCGGTCCTCCGCGGGCAGGACGCGCCCGGTCAGGGCCAGCGCCATGTGGTCGCCCACGGGCACGTCGACGTCGGCGTCCTCGGGCCGGCCGTCAGGGTGCGGCCCGACGCTGCCCGCGCAGGTCCAGGGCGCGGTGTCGCCCTCCCGCTCCAGGAGCGCCACGGACTCCATCGCGAACGTCTCCCGTACGCGTTCGAGCAGCGCTTCCAGGCTGGTGTCCCCGCGCAGCACACTGCCGGCGAGGAAGGAGAGGATCTCGGACTCGGCGCGCAGGCGTGCGGCCTGGTGGGTGCGGCGGGCGGCCTGGTCCACGACGGAGGCGACCGAGACGGCGACGCTGACGAAGATCACGATGGCGACGATGTTCTTCGGGTCGGCGACCGTGAACAGGTGCAGCGGCGGCGTGAAGAAGTAGTTCAGGAGCAGCGAGCCGAACGCCGCCGCGGCGAGGGCCGGAAGGAGTCCGCCGACCAGTGCCGCGGCCACGGTCAGCGACAGGAACAGCAGCATGTCGTTGGCGAGGCCGAGGTCGGAGTCGACGTGGGTGAGGAGGAGGGCGAGCAGCGCCGGGCCGCCGACACCGACGAGCCAGCCGCCCAGGATCCGGGTGCGGCCGAGCCGGGCGCCGCGCGCGACGGGCAGGCCGCGCCCCTTGGCCGCCTCCTCGTGCGTGACGATGTGCACGTCGAGGTCGGGCCCCGACTCGCGGGCGACGGTCGCGCCGACGCCGGGCCCGAAGACGTACTGCCAGGTCTTGCGGCGCGAGGAGCCGAGGACGATCTGGGTGGCGTTGACGCCGCGGGCGAACTCCAGGAGCGCCGAGGGGATGTCGTCGCCGATCACATGGTGGAACGTGCCGCCGAGGTCCTCGACGAGGGTGCGCTGGACGGCCAGTTCCTTGGGCGAGGCGGCGGTCAGCCCGTCGCTGCGGGCGATGTAGACGGCCAGCACCTCGCCGCCCGCGCCCTTCTCCGCGAGCCGCGCCGCACGCCTGATCAACGTACGGCCCTCGGGTCCGCCGGTGAGGCCGACGACGATGCGCTCGCGGGCCTGCCAGGTGGAGCGGATGTTGTGCTCGCCCCGGTACTGCTGGAGGTACTCGTCGGCCCGGTCGGCGACCCACAGGAGGGCCAGCTCGCGCAGGGCGGTGAGGTTTCCGGGGCGGAAGTAGTTGGACAGGGCCGCGTCGACCTTGTCCGGCTTGTAGATGTTGCCGTGGGCCATCCGGCGGCGCAGCGCCTGTGGCGACATGTCGACCAGTTCGATCTGGTCCGCGCGGCGCACGACCTCGTCGGGCACCGTCTCCCGCTGGCGGACCCCGGTGATCGCCTCGACGACGTCGCCCAGCGACTCCAGGTGCTGGATGTTGACGGTGGACACGACGTCGATGCCCGCGGCGAGGAGTTCCTCGACGTCCTGCCAGCGCTTGGCGTGGCGCGAGCCCGGCACGTTCGTGTGCGCCAGTTCGTCGACGAGGGCGACGGCCGGGGCGCGGCTCAGGACCGCGTCGACGTCCATCTCCTCGAAGAGGGAGCCGCGGTACTCGATCTCCTTGCGCGGGACGTACTCCAGGCCGTGCAGCATGACCTCGGTGCGCTGCCGCTTGTGGTGCTCGACGAACGCGACCACGCAGTCGGTGCCGCGTTCGATGCGGCGGTGCGCCTCGGACAGCATCGCGTACGTCTTGCCGACGCCCGGTGCGGAACCGAGATAGATCCGAAGCTTGCCGCGTCCCATGGGCTCGACCTTACGGTCAGGAAGTCCGACAAAGGGGACGGAGGCCTGGTGGGCGGGTGTCTTTGACAGAACCCTGATGCGCGACGAGTGGCTCAGGGCTGCCGCACGATCTCGCCGTCGCTCAGCTCCAGGACCCGGTCGGCGAGGTCGAGCAGCGCCGGGTCGTGCGTGGCCACGAGCGCGGTGACGTGCTCACTGCGGACGACGGCGCGCAGCGGTTCCATCACGGCGAGCCCGGTCTCGGCATCGAGTTGCCCGGTCGGTTCGTCGGCGATGAGCAGAGCCGGTCTGTTGGCGAGGGCGCGGGCGATGGCGACGCGCTGCTGCTGGCCGCCGGAGAGCTCGCCGGGCCGCTGCTTGGCGTGTCCTTCGAGGCCGACGAGGGAGAGCAGCAGTTCGACGCGCTCCTCGCGCTCGCGCACCGGCGCCTTGCGCAGTCGCATCGGCACGCCGACGTTCTCGGCGGCGGTGAGGATCGGGATGAGCCCGAAGGACTGGAGGACGAAGCCGACGCGGTCCCGGCGCAGCGCGAGCAGTCCGTTCTCGCCGAGTTCGGTGAGGTCGAGCCCGTCGACCGTGATCCGCCCCCGGTCGGGCTCGTCGAGGCCGCCCACCAGGTTGAGCAGGGTCGTCTTGCCGGATCCGGAGCGTCCCTTGAGGGCGACGAGTTCACCGCGCGGCACCTCGAAGGAGACTCCGCGCAGGGCGTGCACGGCGGCGGCGCCGGTCCCGTACGAGCGGTGCAGGTCCCGTACGACGACCATCGGCCCGCGGCCGTCCCGGTCCAGGACGGCGGTCCCCGTCTCGGTCCTCTCGCTCACGCTCCCCGCTCCCCCGTACATACGTTCCCGGCCGGGCGCCAGTATGGTCACGTGGCGCCCGGCCGGGCAATGGCCGAGACCGGTCGTCGAAGCGCCGGGCTAGCTCGGGTTCTCGGCGTGGGTGAGGGTCTCCCAGGCGACGAACAGGTTGTTGGAGCCCGCGGGACGCTGCTGCTCGGTCAGCTTCTGGGTGTTGGTCATGGCGGTGCCGAGGCGGGTGTGCAGGGCGTTGTAGCCGACCTCGGTGACCGGGCCGAGTCCGCGGTTGACGCTGCCGCCGCACAGCGAGCCGGGCGGCGCCTCACCGAGCTCGTACTTGGCCTGGAAGCCGAGCGCCTGCCGCAGCCGCTCGCCGACGTCCGTGCCGTAGAGGTCCTGGCCCTGGATGCGGCTGGTCTCGGCGATGTGCGAGATGGCGGAGATGCCGTATCCGGTGTGCGTGAAGTCGCGGCAGGTCTCCTGCGTCAGCCCCGTCACGAACGTGGACTGGCCCTGCCAGTAGTTGACGATCTTCGCCTTGGTGTCCAGGTTCTGGCTCGGCACGGTCTTGGGGAGCGCGCCGTCCGAGGCCAGGTAGACGTACGCCGCCGTGCGCGTGCGGAACTTCGCCATCGCCTTGTCGTACGAGGCCTTGTCCTCCAGGAAGACGGAGATGCCGACAGCGGCCTCCATCATCGACAGCTCCCAGTTCCCGTTGGAGTTGGAGCCGTTGATGACCTTCGGCAGGTACACGTCGCGCAGCATGGTCCTGAAGCGGCTCTCGTTCGCCCAGCCACCGGTGTACGTGTACTTGATGATCTCGGCGGCCTTGGGCCAGGAGGAGCCGGCCCAGCCGGTCTGCAGGGGCGCGTTGCTGTTGGTGTGGTCCTTGATCGTGCCGGACCAGGCGTCCATGAGGGCGATGGACTTCTTCGCATACCGCTCGTCGCGTGTGAAGTACCAGGCAAGCGCGTCGGTGTAGGCGGCTATCGCGTCCTCGCGCTCGTCCGTGCAGCCGTAGTCGGGGTTCGAGTACGAGCCGCACTCGACGGTGGCGCGGGGCTTGGGCGTCCGGTTCAGATCGGCGTACTTGCTCGCGACCATCTGGTCGAAGGCGCTCTTCCAGGGCTGCGCTCCGGCGTCGACCTTGGACTTGGCGAAGTCCAGCTGCCCCTTGGAGACGGTGACTCCGGGGTGGGCGAACGTGGCGGGCGCCGCGTCGGCGCGGTCCGCGCCGGGCCAGGCGACGATGCCGGCGACGAGAGCCGTGGCGGCGGTGAGGGTGGCGAGCAGGGCGGTACGCGATCTCTTGTGACGAGCCTGCATGGTGGGGGCCATCCGTTCTCGTATGTGAACTTGAGGCGCCGATGTGAACGTGGCGTTGGCCGGTGACCCTAGGTACGGACCAGCCTTCCGTCAAGTACTGAGAAAAGAACGGCAGTTGGCAGCGGAGAGAACAGCGGCCGGGAGCGGGCACGCACGCACGACAAAGGCCGGGGCCGCGCACCCTGTGGGATGCGCGGCCCCGGCCACATACGTACGAACTGTCGGGTCAGCGGACCTCGGTGATCTCCGGGCCACGGGCCAGCTGCCCCATGCCACCGGAGAAGCGCGAGCCCTCCGCGGAGTCCTGAGCGGCACCCTCGGCGACCATCTGCGCGTCGTCCGGGAGCTTGAGGACGATCGGGTCGCGCGGGGCCATCGGGCCCTCGCCGCGGACCACGACCGTGTCCCGGAAGATCTGCTCGAGCAGGCCGGCGGCCTGCGGCTGCACCGCGCCCTGCCCCGAGATCACCCCGCGCAGGAACCAGCGCGGGCCGTCCACGCCGATGAAGCGCACGACCTGGAACCCGCCGGTGCCGTCCGGCAGCTGCACCGGCACCTGGGCCCGCAGCTCCCAGCCGAGCGAACCCTCGACCTCGTCGATCACACCACCCTGCTGAGTGATGCCCGAGGCGATCTCCTCGCGGACCTCGCCCCAGATGCCCTCCTTCTTGGGGGCGGCGAAGGCCTGCAGCTGGACCGCGCTGTCCTGGAGGACGACGGTCGCCGCGACGATCGCGTCGCCCGCGACCTCCACGCGCAGCTCCATGCCCTCCACGCCGGGGACGAAGAGTCCGCCCAGGTCCACGCGGCCCTCGCCGGGCTCGCGGACCTCGGTGGAGTCCCAGGGGCCGTCGGGACGCGGCTCGGGTTCGAGCCGCACGCGCCCCGACTCCCCCGCGGCGTCCGTGTCGGCACTGTCGGCCCTGTCGACACCGTCGACCTGCTCGGCCTCGCCCGCCGCGTCCACTGCGTCTTCAGCGGAGCTGTTCTTCTTGCGACGTCCGAACACGTCACTGTCCTTCCCGGTCGGATACGACCGAAGCGTATCGATTCCCACCCTTTTGACCGTCCGTGCCCACAGCGGCGTGCCCGCCGGTGGACCCGAAGCCCCCATCGGCCCGAGCGGAGTCGGGAAGCTGGGCCACCTCGTGGAAGCGCACCTTCTCGACCTGCTGGACGACCAGTTGGGCAATCCGGTCGAAGCGCTCGAACCGCACGCTCTCGCGCGGGTCGAGATTCACCACGATCACCTTGATCTCCCCACGGTACCCGGCATCCACCGTCCCTGGGGCATTCACCAGGGCGACACCGCAGCGCGCTGCGAGACCGGATCGCGGGTGCACGAAGGCCGCGTACCCCTCGGGCAGCGCGACAGACACCCCGGTGGGCAGCACGACGCGCTCGCCGGGAGCGAGCGCACAGGCCTCGGTCGTCCGCAGATCGGCGCCCGCGTCGCCCGGGTGCGCGTACGCGGGCAGCGGTACGTCGGGGTCGACACGCCGGATGAGCACGTCCAACGGCTGCTTCACGGGTTCACCTCGAAGGCACGGGCGCGCCGGATCTGGTCCGGGTCGCTCATGGCCGCCTGGATCTCCTGCGGGCGGCCGTTGTCGATGAAGTGGTCGACCTTGACCTCGATGAAGAGGGCGTCGGCCCGGACCGCGACGGGCCCGTCGGGGCCGCCGATCCGGCCGGTGGCGGTCGAATAGATCTTGCGTCCGGCGACGGCGGTGACCTCGGCGGACAGGTGCAGCACGGTGTCCACGGGGACAGGGCGCACGAAGTCCGTCTCGAGCCGTCCCGTCACGGCGATGACGCGCAGCAACCAGTTCAGCGAACCGAGCGTCTCGTCGAGCGCGGTGGCGAGGATGCCGCCGTGCGCCAGGCCGGGCGCGCCCTGGTGGGCGGCGCGCACGGTGAACTCGGCGGTGACGCGCACGCCGTCACCGGCCCGCGCCGCCAGGTGCAGCCCGTGCGGCTGCTCGCCGCCACAGCCGAAACAGTGTCCGTAGTGCGCGCCGAGAAGCTCTCCGGGGGCGGGAGCGTCGGGGTGCCGCACCGGCACTATGGCGTCGGCCGGGGGCGTCAGAGCTGCTGAAGTACCACTCACAGGCGCAGACCTTACCCGCGCGTCCTGTGCCGTCATGCATCGTGCCAAGCTTGGCTCCATGGAGCTCTCCACGACGCCTTACGAAGAACGCCTCACCGCACCCCGTTCGTGGTGGCTCATCACCTTCCTGGTGGGTGTCGCCTGCGGCCTCACCCTGCTGCCCTTCGGCACGATCCCGCTGCTCAGCGGATTCGTCGGCGGCCTGCTCGTCGCCGCGGTGATCACCAGCCAGTACGGCTCGATCCGGATCCGCGTCGTGGCCGGCTCGCTGGTCGCGGGCGACGCGAAGATCCCGCTGTCGGCCCTGGGCGCCGTGGAGATCCTGGACGAGGAGGAGGCGCGCGCCTGGCGCACGTTCAAGGCGGACCCGCGCGCCTTCATGCTCCTGCGCAGCTACGTCCGCACGGCGGTCCGCGCGGAGATCACGGACCCGACGGACCCGACGCCCTACGTCTACCTGTCGACGCGCGAACCTGAAACTTTGGCAAAGGCTCTGGGGGCCTGACTCAGCCCTCGATCTCCAGGACGTCCTGGGGCGCGTCCAGCGGCGGCAGTTCCGGCAGCGCCTCCCACGGCACCTGGAGCCGCCGCAGGTCCCTGCGCACCCGCTCGGCCAGCTTCTTCGTCTCCCGGCGGTTCATGACCGCGCCGACCGCCGCCCCGACCAGGAACGGCATCAGGGTCGGCAGGTTCCGCACCATCCGCTTCATGATCTGCTGGCGCAGCTCGCGCTTCATCTGGCCGCCGAGCGCCATGTTTATGGTCGACGGCTTCGACACGTCGATCCCGCGCTCCTCCGACCACGAGGTCAGGTAGGCGCTGGTGCGGTCCGTCAGGTTCCCCGCGGGCCGCACCCCGTAGACCTCGTGCAGTTCGGCGACGAGCTTCAGCTCGATCGCCGCGACGCCCGTGATCTCCGCGGCCAGTTCGGTCGGCATCGCGGGCGGTACCGGCAGCATCGCGGCCGCGCCGACTCCGGCGCCCACCGTGGACGAGGCGGCCGCCGCACCGGCGATCAGCTTGTCCGCGATCTGCTCGGGCCCCAGGCCCGGGAACTGTTTACGCAGAGCCGCGAGGTCCCGTACGGGCACTCGCGGCGCGATGTCGATGATCCGGTCGGCGAGGTAGCCGATACCGGCTCTGGCGGCACTGCCGCCCTTGATCATCCCCGTTCTCGCGACGCTGCCGCTCTTGCGGACACCGTCCTTGACAGCGGCCACCCGGCGTCTGGTCTGCTGTGACCTGGTGCCCGTGTCCGTCGCCTCGACCGCGTCGGCGTCGTGCAGATCCACGACGCCGGCCGCCGTCAGGTCGCCCGCCACTTCGCGCTCGTACGCCGCTTCGAGCGAGGCGTCTTCACTGGTGGAAGAGCCTCGCCCGTCGTCGTCACGCACGGCCTCTGGCAGGCCTTCTGCCGCATCCCGGTGCTTGCTCCGGATACGGCGCTTCCAGGGCGGGGTCGAGCCACTCATGCCCGACCCCACCTCAGTCGCAGTCGCGGCAGATCGGCTGACCGTTCTTCTCCCGCGCGAGCTGGCTGCGGTGGTGCACCAGGAAGCAGCTCATGCAGGTGAACTCGTCCTGCTGCTTGGGCAGGACACGAACGGCCAGCTCTTCGTTCGAAAGGTCGGCGCCCGGAAGCTCCAGGCCCTCGGCCGCCTCGAACTCGTCCACGTCCACGTTCGACGCGGACTTGTCGTTCCTCCGTGACTTCAGCTCTTCGATGCTGTCCTCGTTGAGGTCGTCATCGGTCTTGCGTGGGGTGTCGTAATCCGTTGCCATGTCGCGCTCTCCCCCTCTGGGTGTCTGCGGTGTCTCAAGCGCCGTAACGCATGAGAGGCCGGACTTGTGCCCGACCTGAGGCGGAGATTTTGCCTCACATCAAGGTCTGTTACTCAATCGACACCCAACCGGACCCCTCTTGAGTGATCGGCTTGGGTGGCGAACGGGACCGTACACGGTCCGTTTGCCGCACTGCACGGGCGCCACCCCGTGTACTTCCCGTGATCAAGCTGCCCGAAAACCCGGATTTTCCCGGCTTTCACGCGGCTTTTGCGATCACGGAGAGTAGATGATGAGAAATTCGCCCATGTGATCGATCACACACGGCCTTCGCGGGCGCAGGTCCCGAAAATTCCGCTAAAAGCGAACACTTCCAGCGCGTCGGCGGAAGCATGTCAGATCCGCCCCCGCCGCGCACGTCGAACCTGTCTAGATCGGCAAGGTGACGCGCATCACGAGCCCACCCCCCTCGCGGGGCACGGCGGTGATCCGGCCGCCGTGGGCGCGCGCCACGGACCGGGCGATGGACAGGCCGAGGCCCACGCCCTTGTCGCTGCCGGTGCGCTCGGTGCGCAGCCGCCGAAACGGCTCGAAAAGGTTGTCGATCTCGTACGCGGGGACCACCGGGCCCGTGTTGGCCACGACCAGAACGGCCTGGCCGTGCTGCGCCTCGGTGTGCACCTCGACCCAGCCGTCCTCTCGCACGTTGTAGCGAATCGCGTTCTGTACGAGGTTCAGCGCGATGCGCTCCAGAAGGACACCGTTGCCCTGGACGACCGCTTCCTTGCGCTCGCCGCGGATCTCCACGCCCTTCTCGTCCGCCTCGGACCTGGCCTGGTCGAGCGCCTGGGAGGCGACCTCCGCCAGGTCCACCGGCTTGCGCTCGACGATCTGGTTGTCGCTGCGGGCGAGCAGCAGCAGGCCCTCCACGAGCTGCTCGCTGCGCTCGTTCGTGGCGAGCAGCGTCTTGCCGAGCTGCTGCAGCTCCACGGGGGCGCCCGGGTCCGAGAGGTGGACCTCCAGGAGCGTGCGGTTGATGGCGAGCGGGGTGCGCAGTTCGTGCGACGCGTTGCCCACGAAGCGCTGCTGCGCCGTGAACGCCCGCTCCAGGCGGTCGAGCATCTCGTCGAAGGTGTCCGAGAGCTCCTTGAGCTCGTCGTCCGGACCGTCCAGCTCGATGCGGCGCGACAGGTCCGTGCCGGCCACGCGGCGTGCGGTGCGGGTGATGCGGCCGAGCGGGGACAGGACGCGGCCCGCCATCGCGTACCCGAAGGCGAACGCGATGATGGCGAGGCCGAGCAGGGCCATCAGGGAGCGGCTCAGCAGGGTGTCGAGGGCGTGCTGGCGCTGCTGGTTGACGCATTCGCTCAGCGCGCTGTTCAGCTCGCTGGCGGGCAGCGCGGTGCCGTTCGGGATGTTGCACACGCTGCTGGCCACATGTCCGTCGACGACCTTGAACGGCAGCTCACTGCCCACGTTCAAGGCCTGCGCCGCGAGCAGATAGATGATCGACAGCAGCAGGATGCCGGCGATGAGGAACATGCCGCCGTAGAGCAGCGTGAGCCGTATGCGGATGGTCGGGCGGAGCCAGGGGAAGGGAGGGTCTTCCTTCGAGCCGGGCATCCAGGTCGGTTTCGGTGGCGCCGAGGGGGGCGCTGGTGCGGCGGCCATGGAGGGATCAGATCCGGTAGCCGGAGCCGGGCACCGTGACGATGACCGCAGGTTCGCCGAGCTTGCGGCGCAGGGTCATGACGGTGACGCGTACGACGTTCGTGAACGGGTCCGTGTTCTCGTCCCAGGCCTTCTCCAGGAGCTGCTCGGCCGAGACGACGGCGCCCTCGCTGCGCAGCAGCACCTCCAGGACGGCGAACTCCTTGGGCGCCAGCTGGATCTCCTTGCCGTCGCGGAACACCTCCCGCCGGTTCGGGTCGAGCTTGATCCCGGCGCGCTCCAGCACGGGCGGCAGGGGCACGCTCGTACGGCGTCCGAGGGCCCTGACGCGGGCCGTCAGCTCGCTGAACGCGAAGGGCTTGGGCAGGTAGTCGTCGGCGCCAAGCTCCAGGCCCTCCACGCGGTCGCTGACGTCGCCGGAGGCGGTCAGCATCAGGATGCGGGTGGGCATGCCCAGCTCGACGATCTTGCGGGCGACGTCGTCGCCGTGCACGAGCGGGAGGTCACGGTCGAGGACGACCACGTCGTAGTCGTTGACGCCGATGCGCTCCAGGGCGGCCGCGCCGTCGTACACGACGTCGACGGCCATGGCCTCCCGGCGCAGTCCGGTGGCCACCGCATCGGCGAGCAATTGCTCGTCCTCGACGACGAGTACGCGCACGTCGCTTGTCCTTCCTCTGGCCACCCGCGGGCAGATTCGAGCGCGCGCGGGCAGGTCTCATGGGGTGTGAGCCTCCATCCTGCCCCTTTCGGCCATAAACCGGCTGTAAGGCGGCGAGGCGGGTGGCGAAGCGGACGGGGAATGCCGGTTTTTCTCCCGGGGTTGAGGTTTCCGCGGAAGGGAGCGGGGGGAGGACGGGTGTACATCCGCGATCACGCTTTGTATGTGGCGTGCCACGAGCTGCTTACCGCAGGGCGGCTGGAGACGTGATCACCCCTTCCACAGGGCACACCCCCGTGCCACCGACCCACGACCCAGGACGAGGGGGCGCAACCATGGACGCATTCACCGCAGGACTGCTGCAGCGCATAAAGGCGGCCGAGTCCGACCTGACGCTGGCGCGCGAGACCGGCGACGACTTCCTTGCCGAGGTCGAGCAGGGCGAGCTGGACGACCTCCACCGCCTCGCCGCGGAGCACGGCGTGGAAATCCACGCCTCGAGCGTCTGAACCAGATCCGACAGTCACAGTGAAGGGCCCCGGCGCCTGATATCGATCCAGGCGGGCGCCGGGGCCCTTCGCGTCGTGCGGGCGGGTGCGGGAGGGCCGGGTCAGTCGTGCCAGGCGCCGAGCTCTTCGAGCCACTTCTGCAGTGGCTCGAAGAGGCCGGGGGGCGCGGCGACCGTCAGCTCGGGCGACACCGGCTCGCCGGGGCGGCCGCCGGTCAGGGCGCCCGCCTCGCGCGCGATGAGGTCGCCGGCCGCGAAGTCCCAGGGGTTCAGGCCGCGTTCGTAGTACGCGTCGAGGCGGCCCAGTGCCACGTCGCACAGGTCGATCGCGGCCGAGCCGCCGCGCCGGATGTCGCGCACCCGGGGCACCAACTCCCGTACGACGTCCGCCTGATGGACCCGGCGCGTCTCCAGGTAGCCGAAGCCGGTGCCGACCAGGGCCTGCGCGAAGGGGGGTGCCACGCGCACGCGGGCGGGGCGGTCGTTCACGTGGGCGCCCTCCCCCAGGACGGCGCGGTAGGTCTCGCCGCGCATCGGCGCCGCGACGACGCCGACGATCGTCTCGCCGTCCTTGCGTGCCGCGATGGAGACAGACCAATCGGGGCGCGCGTAAAGGTAGTTGACGGTTCCGTCGATGGGGTCGATCACCCACTGGACGCCGCTGGAGCCCTCCGAGGAGGCGCCCTCTTCGCCGAGTACGCCGTCGTCGGGGCGGCGCTCGGCCAGGAAGTCCGTGATGAGCTTCTCGGACGCGATGTCCATCTCGGTGACCACGTCGACCGCGCTGGTCTTGGTGGCGGCGACGCCGAGGTCGGCGGGGCGGCCGTCGCGCAGGAAGACCCCGGCGCGGGCGGCCGCTTCCAGGGCGACGTCGAGGAGTTCTGCCTTGAGGTCGGTCACGTCGGCGTCCTTACGCGTACGGGCTGTCGGCACCCGCGGCTGCGGGCTTGGGGGCGCGGGCCGGACAGCAGCCCACCGGGCACAGGTTGTGGCTCGCGCCGAGCGCGCCCAGGGCGCATGGCGTGACGTTCCTGCCGCTCTCGTCCGCGGCTCGCTCCAGGACCAACTCCCGTACGGCGGCGGCGAAGCGCGGGTCCGCGCCCACGGTTGCCGAGCGTCGTACCGGAAGGCCCAACTCCGCTGCCTTGTCCGTGGCCTCGGTGTCGAGGTCGTACAGGACCTCCATGTGGTCCGAGACGAACCCGATGGGCGCCATGACGACAGCCGGTACCCCGGCGGCGTGCCGCTCCTCCAGGTGGTCGCAGATGTCGGGCTCGAGCCACGGGATGTGCGGGGCGCCGGAGCGCGACTGGTAGACGAGCTGCCAGGGGTGGTCGACGCCGGTCTCCTCGCGGACGGCGTCGGCGATCAGCCGCGCGACGTCCAGGTGCTGCTTCACGTACGCGCCGCCGTCGCCGTGCTCCTCCACGGGCCCGGAGGAGTCGGCCGCCGTGGTCGGGATGGAGTGCGTACTGAAGGCGATCTGGGCGCCGTCCCGTACGTCCTCGGGGAGGTCGGCGAGGGCCTGCAGGACACCGTCGACCATGGGCCGGACGAAGCCGGGGTGGTTGAAGTAGTGCCGCAGCTTGTCGATCGTCGGCAGCCTCAGGCCCTCGGTCTCCAGGACGGCCAGCGACTCCGCGAGGTTCTCGCGGTACTGGCGGCAGCCCGAGTACGAGGCGTACGCGCTGGTCGCGAGGACGAGGATGCGGCGGTGCCCGTCGGTGACCATCTCGCGCAGGGTGTCGGTCAGGTACGGCGCCCAGTTCCTGTTGCCCCAGTAGACCGGCAGATCCAGGCCGTGCTCGGCGAAGTCCTTGCGCAGGGCGTCGAGCAGGGCACGGTTCTGGTCGTTGATGGGGCTGACCCCGCCGAACAGGAAGTAGTGCTGCCCCACCTCCTTGAGCCGCTCCTTGGGGATGCCGCGGCCCCGCGTCACGTTCTCCAGGAACGGGACGACGTCGTCGGGGCCCTCGGGGCCTCCGAACGAGAGCAGGAGCAGAGCGTCGTAGGGGCGGGTATCAAGGCTGGCAGCGTGCGCGTCTGGCATGTGTTCGATCCTGCCACCCGACACTGACAGGCAGAAAACTGCCATGCCGACCGACGTGTGACACGCGTAAGCTGTATCGGTCGCAGTTACGCCTTACCCCTTACGCCGGAGTCCCGTTGCCCAGCCCCTACCGCGCCATATTCGCCCTGCCCGGGACCAAGAGCTTCTCGCTGGCCGGGTTCCTGGGGCGGATGCCCCTGTCGATGATGGGCATCGGCATCGTCACGATGGTCTCGCAGCTGACCGGGCGCTACGGGCTCGCGGGCGCCCTGTCGGCGACGGTGGCGCTCTCCGCCGCCGCGATCGGGCCGCAGATCTCCCGCCTGGTCGACCGGTACGGCCAGCGGCGCGTGCTGCGCCCGGCCACGCTGGTCTCGCTCGCCGCGGTCACCGGGATGCTGCTGTGCGCGAAGTACGAGGCCGCGGACTGGACGCTGTTCCTGTGTGCCGCGTTCATCGGCTGCGTACCGAGCGTCGGCTCGATGATCCGCGCACGGTGGGCGGTCCTGTACCGGGAGACCCCGCGGCAGTTGCACACGGCGTACTCCTTCGAGTCCGTGATCGACGAGGTGTGCTTCATCTTCGGACCGATCATCTCGATCGGTCTTTCCACGGCCTGGTTCCCGGAGGCCGGGCCTCTCCTCGCGGGCTGCTTCCTCGCGGTGGGCGTCTTCTGGCTGACCGGACAGCGCGCCACCGAACCGGCGCCGCACCCCCGTGAACAGCACGGCGCGGGATCGGCGCTCCGCGCGCGCGGGCTGCAGGTTCTGGTCGTCACGTTCGCGGCGACGGGAGCGATCTTCGGGGCGGTCGATGTGGTGACGGTGGCGTTCGCCGAGGACCAGGGGCACAAGTCCCTGGCCAGTGTGGTGCTCGCCGTGTACGCGTCCGGATCCTGCGTCGCGGGCGCCGTGTTCGGACTCCTGCACTTCAAGGGGGCACCCGCGCGCAGGTGGCTGGTGGGGGTCGTCGCGATGGGCGTGAGTATGATCCCCCTCCAACTGGTCGGGAACCTGCCGTTTCTGGCCGTGGCGCTCTTCGTCGCGGGCCTGTCCATCGCACCGACGATGATCACGACGATGGCCCTCGTCGAGCAGCACGTACCACGCGCGAAACTGACCGAGGGCATGACCTGGGTGAGCACCGGACTCGCGGTCGGCGTCGCGCTCGGCTCCTCCGTGGCCGGCTGGGTGATCGACGCCGCCGGTGCGAAGGCCGGGTACGGGGTTCCGGGAGTCGCCGGCGCCGTCGCGGTCCTGGTCGCGTTCCTCGGCTACCGCCGGCTGAAGCAGCCGGTTCCGCAGCGGGGAGGACTCACCGATGAGCACGGCGCAGACGGGCAGCGGCGCGAAGAGCGGCGAAGCGTGGCGTAACTGGGCGGGGAACGTCACCGCGCGCCCCGTACGAGAGGTGATGCCCGCCTCCGTGGACGAGCTGTCCGCGGCCGTACGCAAAGCGGCGGAGGACGGCCTGAAGGTGAAGGCTGTCGGCACCGGGCACTCCTTCACGGCGGCCGCCGCCACCGACGGGGTGTTGATACGCCCTCAACTGTTGACCGGTATCCGCAATATCGACCGGGACAGCGGCACGGTCACGGTCGAGGCCGGCACTCCGCTCAAGCGACTCAACATGGCCCTGGCCCGTGAGGGTCTGTCGCTCACGAACATGGGCGACATCATGGAGCAGACCGTCTCCGGCGCCACCAGCACCGGCACCCACGGCACGGGCCGCGACTCCGCCTCCATCGCCGCGCAGATCAAGGGGATCGAACTGGTGACCGCGAGCGGCGAGCTCCTCACCTGCTCCGAGAAGGAGAACCCGGAGGTCTTCGCGGCCGCCCGCATCGGTCTGGGCGCGCTCGGCATCATCACCGCCCTCACCTTCGCCGTGGAGCCGATCTTCCTGCTCACCGCACGGGAGGAGCCGATGACCTTCGACCGGGTCACCGGCGACTTCGACGAGCTATACGCCGAGAACGAGCACTTCGAGTTCTACTGGTTCCCGCACACCGGCAACTGCAACACCAAGCGGAACAACCGCAGCGCCGGGCCGGAAGCGCCGGTGTCGCGGATCAGCGGCTTCGTCGACGACGAAGTGCTCTCCAACGGCCTGTTCCAGGTGGTCAATTCGCTCGGCCGGGCGGTGCCCGCCACGATCCCGACGATCGCCAAGATCTCCAGCAAGGCGCTCTCCGCCCGGACGTACACCGACGTTCCCTACAAGGTCTTCACATCTCCGCGCCGCGTGCGCTTCGTCGAGATGGAGTACGCCGTTCCGCGCGCGGCCCTCGTGGAGACGCTGCGCGAACTGAAGTCCATGGTGGACCGCTCGAACCTGCGCGTCAGCTTCCCTGTCGAGGTCCGCACCGCCCCCTCCGACGACATCACGCTGTCCACGGCCTCCGGTCGCGACAGCGCCTACATCGCGGTCCACATGTACAAGGGCACTCCATACCAGCGGTACTTCACGGCCGCCGAGCGGATCTTCACCGCCCACGAGGGCCGCCCGCACTGGGGCAAGGTGCACACGCGCGACGCCGCGTACTTCGCGCAGGCCTACCCGCGCTTCGCCGAGTTCACGGGTCTGCGCGACCGGCTGGACCCGGACCGGCTCTTCGGCAACGCCTATCTGCGCCGGGTCCTGGGCGACTGATCACGCCCTACTCGGCCGGGCTCTGCCGGCCGGAGTCGGCGCCCGACCCGGTGTCCGCACCCGAGCCCGCGCTCCCCGACGGGGTCGGTGTGGGTGTCGGGGTCGGGGTCGCCTTGCCGTCCCCGGAACCGGAATCACCGTCCGAGCCGGTGTCCGAACCCGAGTCGGAGCCCGTGTCCGAGCCGGTGTTCGAGCCGCTGCCGTCGCTCGGCGTCGGACTGGGCGTCGTGGTCCCGTCCGTGGACGAGTCGCCCCCGTTCTGCTGGGTGCCGTCCGAGCCCGTGCTGCTGCCGTCCGAGGGCTGCGGGGTGCTGGGGGCGGGGTCGCTGTCACCGGAGGACTTGTGGCCGCTGAAGGCGTCCCGGAACGTCGTGCTGCCGCCGTCCCCGCTGAAGCTCTGCCCGGCCACGATCTCGTACGTCGTGATGCCGCCCATGGTCACGCCGAAGACGACGGCGGCGGCGATCAGCGGCCGCTTCCAGCTCTTGACGCGGGACCTGTGCACGGTCCCGCCGGTGAACTCCTCGTCGGCCGGGCCCGGCTGGTGCGGCAGATCCGTCGCGGCCCGCAGCATCCGCGTGGCGTCGTCGACCGCGCCCGGCTCGATCAGCTGTGTCTTCTCCGGATCCACCGTGCCGAGCAGCCGGGTTTCCGCGTCGGCCGGGGATTCGTCGGGCAGCAGATCGGCGACGGCACCGGTGTCGAGCAGCTGGGTCATCTCGTCGTCGGCGGGGCTCTGCGGCAGCGCCGTCGTCGCCTCCGCATCGGCCGTCGGCGGCGTCCCCCACGTCGTGGTCGTCGGCAGCGCGCCCGTGGCGGGGCGCGCCGCAGCCGGCCGGGCGCCGGCGACCATGGCCTTCGTGGCGTCCATGGAGTCGTCCGAGCGGAAAGTGCGCGGTACGGGGCGGCCCTCCGCGGTGACCGGTATCTGCCGCCCCTTGGGCTTCGTCTGCACCGCGACGTCGCGTATCTGTTCGCCGGTGCGGCTGAAGAAGTGCTGGAAGACGGTGCCGCCGCAGGTCGCGAGTGCGCTGACCACGCCGGCGCCGAGGATCGTCCCGTAGACGCCGAAACTGGAGGCGAGCTTCGCTGCCACGACGGCGGCGACGGCACTGCCTGCCACCTGAGGCACGCTCAGATCCACCCGCCTCTTCTTCCCCTTGGGCTGCTTCTGGTCGTCCTCGGGGTTGTCCGGCGTCACGCCCATCTCCGGTGCCTACCTGCCTTTCTCGACATATCTGCCTTTTCCACAATGAAGCTCCCGAGGCTACGCGAACTTCATGTGTCACGTGAGAAAGGGACGTATGACCGAAGCCTGTAGTTCCGCTTCTGGAGATTCCGTGAAGCACACCACGCGCATCCGCCACGAATCGGACACGCCTCAGCGGCACTCCGCGGCCAACTCCCGTCCCCCGTGAGAAGTTCGGCGGCGAGCCGATCCACGCGAGTGGCCCGAATGGAGTACTGTTGCGAGCCCTGGGTCCGGTCTCCCGCCAGGGTGTCCGGGGCCTTCCAGGACCGCCGGGAGGGGGCTCGTTGCACAGGGTGACGGCTTCGGTCACTTAGCGTTGCGAACAGGTAACCGTGCCATAACGGCGCTCTCGGGTCGTTGCCCGACACGCCGGGCAACTCGGCAAGGTTGTGGCAGGCTGCACCCGGGCAGGCCACACTCGACTAGCGGAAGCAGCGACGCACGTGACGTCGGCAGGCACCACCCGGGAGGTCCCCATGCCCGAACTGCGTGTCGTGGCCGTCTCTAACGACGGCACACGGCTGGTGCTGAAGGCTGCGGACAGCACGGAGTACACGCTTCCGATCGATGAGCGCCTCCGGGCCGCCGTGCGCGGCGACCGTCCGCGCCTCGGCCAGATCGAGATCGAGGTGGAGAGCCACCTCCGCCCGCGCGACATCCAGGCGCGTATACGAGCAGGCGCCTCCGCCGAGGAGGTCGCCCAGTTCGCGGGCATTCCGGTGGATCGCGTACGCCGCTTCGAGGGCCCTGTGCTCGCGGAGCGCGCCTTCATGGCCGAGCGGGCCAGGAAGACCCCCGTGCGCCGTCCCGGCGAGAACACCGGCCCTCAGCTCGGCGAGGCGGTGCAGGAGCGACTCCTGCTGCGCGGCGCCGACAAGGAAACGGTCCAGTGGGACTCCTGGCGCCGCGACGACGGCACCTGGGAAGTCCTGCTCGTCTACCGGGTCGCGGGCGAACCGCACTCGGCGAGCTGGACGTACGACCCGCCCCGCAGGCTCGTCCAGGCCGTGGACGACGAGGCGCGCTCGCTGATCGGCGAGTCCGACGACATCGGCGCGCCCGAACCCACGTTCCCGTTCGTGCCGCGTATCGCACGGCTGCCCAGGGACCGTCCGCTGGACCGCGCCCTGGACCGGCAGTTGGAGCGTCCGGCGCCGCCGGAGCCGCCCTCCGAGGAGACCCTGCCGGCGATCGCCTCCACCTCGGAGCGCGACTCGCTGACCAGCCTCCTGGAGGCCGTGCCCAGCTACCGCGGCGACATCGTGGTGCCCGACCGCCCGACGACGGCTCCCGAGCCGCCACAGGAGGAGCCGGAGCCTCCCATGGTCGCCGAACTGGACGAGCCCCAGGCGCCCGCGGCGTCGGCCGGGGCCGGATCGGCGTACGCGGACGTGCTGATGCCGCGCAGCGTCGCGGGCCACCGGGACCGGCTCACCGGCACCACCGACCGGCAGGCCGAGGCCGACGGGGTGCGCCCCGGGCGCCGGGCCGCGGTGCCGAGCTGGGACGAGATCGTCTTCGGCACGCGCCGCAAGAAGCAGGACTAGGCGCGCTTGATACGTAGTGGCCTTGCGGAACGCCCACAGGAGCAGCGGCGAGGCGATGACGAACCAGAGGTAGGC
>NZ_JBFAKV010000014.1:179609-220418 GCF_040655895.1 Streptomyces sp. NPDC050264 | reverse complement strand
GTGGCGGGGTACCTCCTTGGCCGGATCGGTGTCGTCGTTTGTTGTATGCCGTAGGCGGGTCGTCCGGCGTGTCGTTCTTGCGGTGTCCTGCGGTGCGCCTGGTCACGTGCTCGCCGTGTTGTGTCGTGGGGCGGGGGCTGTGGCGGGGTACCTCCTCGGCCGGATCGGTGTCGTCGTTTCTTGTACGCCGTAGGCGAGTCGTCCGGCGGGTCGTTCCCGTGATGCCTTGCGGTGCGCCTGGTCACGTGCTCGCCGTGTTGTGTCGTGGGGCGGGGGCTGTGGCGGGGTACCTCCTCGGCCGGATCGGTGTCGTCGTTTCTTGTACGCCGTAGGCGAGTCGTCCGGCGGGTCGTTCCCGTGATGCCTTGCGGTGCGCCTCGTCACGTGCTCGCCGTGTTGTGTCGTGGGGCGGGGCCGTGGCGGGGTACCTCCTCGGCCGGATCGGTCTCGTCGTCTCTTGTACGCCGTAGGCGGGTCATCCTGCGCGAAGTGCCTGCGGTGTCCTGCGGGGGCACCCCGCCACGTCCCCTCCCGTCGTATTGCGGCCGCGAGTGCGTGGGACGTCCGGTTCGGGTGCAGCGCCGTCGGGTGACGCCGCGCCATCCCTGTCGGCCGGCTTCGCCGCCCCGCCCCGCGGGCGTGGGGCAACATGAGCGGGTGAATGTCATCGTGCCTACCGATATCGGCGACGCCCGCGTCACCTGGTGCCCCGCAGAGCAGCCCCGGCTGGTCCTGGCGGTGAGTCACGGTGCGGGTGGGGGGATCGAGGCGAGGGATCTGCAGGCTCTGGGGCGCGTGCTGCCCGGGCACGGAGTGACCGTGGCCCTCGTGGAGCAGCCCTGGCGGGTCGCCGGAAAGAAGGTGGCGCCCGCTCCGAAGACGCTGGATGCCGGGTGGCGCGGCGTCTGGCCCGCGCTGACCGGGCCCGGGCTGCCCGTCGTCGCCGGCGGCAGAAGCGCAGGGGCCCGCGTCGCCTGCCGGACGGCGAAGGAGCTGGGCGCCGCCGCCGTGCTCGCGCTCAGTTTCCCGCTGCATCCGCCCGGTAAGCCGGAGAAGTCGCGCGCCGACGAGCTGCTGGGCGCGGGGGTGCCCACGCTGGTTGTCCAGGGCGGCAACGATCCGTTCGGCAAGCCGGCCGAGTTCCCGGCGGGCGGCGCGTACGAACTCGTCGAAGTTCCTTACGGGGACCATGGGTTCGCTGTTCCGAAGCGCGCCGGGATCGGGCAGGAGGAGACCCTCGGCGTCATCACGGATGCCGTGGTTGCGTGGACTCGGTCACTCGGCTAGCGGGCGGGAATGTTGAGTGCGGGGCGACTGTTGAGCCAAACGTCGGTGACACAGTTCGTACGAGAGGAAGTCCGCCGCATGGGTTCGACCATCTGCCCGAGCCGCGCCACCACTCCTGACCTGGAGTGGAGCGTGCTGAGCGCGGCCAAGACCGCTCCTATTCGGGCGGCGGGCGGACCGGATCGTCGTCTATCCTCCGATTCGAGTGGGATCTCTTTGGGTCCCGCGACGTCGTTGGAGGAGGTGGGTCCGGTCACAGGGACCGACGCAGGGACCGAACACGGCCAGGCGGACGAGCGCCCGGAGAGCGCCGCGGAGCGCAGCGCGCGCTTCGAGCGGGACGCTCTGGAGTTCCTCGACCAGATGTACTCCGCCGCGCTGCGCATGACGCGCAACCCGGCCGACGCCGAGGATCTGGTGCAGGAGACGTATGCGAAGGCGTACGCGTCCTTCCACCAGTTCCGCGAGGGGACCAACCTCAAGGCGTGGCTGTACCGCATTCTGACGAACACCTTCATCAACTCGTACCGCAAGAAGCAGCGCGAGCCCCAGCGCAGTGCCGCCGAGGAGATCGAGGACTGGCAGCTGGCGCGCGCCGAGTCGCACATGTCGACCGGTCTGCGCTCCGCCGAGTCGCAGGCGCTCGACCACCTGCCCGATTCGGACGTGAAGCGTGCGCTCCAGGCGATCCCCGAGGAATTCCGCATCGCGGTCTACCTCGCCGACGTAGAGGGCTTTGCGTACAAGGAGATCGCGGACATCATGGGAACACCCATCGGTACGGTGATGTCCCGGCTGCACAGGGGCCGTCGCCAGCTGCGCGGCATGCTCGAGGACTACGCCCGTGACCGCGGGCTCGTCCCGGCCGGCGCCGGAGAGTCGAACGAAGCGAAAGGCTCGGGCTCATGAGCTGCGGAGAGCCGCACGAGACGGACTGCAGTGAGGTCCTCGACCATCTCTATGAGTTTCTTGATCATGAGATGCCGGACTCCGACTGCACCAAGTTCGAGGTGCACTTCGAGGAGTGCTCCCCGTGCCTGGAGAAGTACGGCCTTGAGCAGGCCGTGAAGAAGCTGGTCAAGCGCTGCTGCGGGCATGACGACGTGCCGACCGATCTGCGGGCCAAGGTCATGGGGCGGATCGATCTGATCCGTTCCGGCCAGGCCACGCCCGACGAGGGCACTTCGCCTCTCGCCTGAGGCGCCGTCGCGGCCTGCGGGCAACTCCCGGACGTTACGCGGGAGTTCGCCGCCCGGTTCACCCGATCGTGCTAATCCGGGGCCTTGCGCCCCGGCAATCCCCGTGATGCCGCCCGGACGGCGCGGACCGCGTCCTATTCTCCGTGAACTGAACGCCACGGGGAGGGAGTCGGGCATGCGGTCGGTACCGCCGGTGGCCTGGGTCTATGTACTCCTGACGGTCGGCGGCGCCCTTGTGTGCGCCGCGCCCGCGGTGTCGCCGGACACCTCATGGCCCGCGGTGGCGCTGCTCGCGTGCGTGTACGCGGGCTGCGAGCAGGTCGGCCGCTGCCGGATCGTCGGCCGGCGTGCTCCCAAGGGCATGGGGACCTTCTTTCCCGTACTCCTTGCAGGAGCGTTTCTGCTGCCGCCCGCGGTCGCCGCGCTCGTCGCCGTGCCCGGCGCGCTGCTCGCCCGCGTCGAACAGCGGCCCGCGGGGCTGCGGAGGCTGTGGCGGGCGGCCCAGCTCGGTCTCGGCATCTGGGCGGCCGCGCGGGTCTTCGGCGCCCTCGGCGGCTCGGCCGCCGTCTCCGGGGCCCGTCTCCCGTACGCGCTCGTGCCCGCGGCCGCCGCCGTGCTCGCCTTCTGCGCCGTTCTCACCGTCCTCGACGGCGGCATCCTCGCCGTCGCCGAGCGCGTGCCGCTGCGGACCGCCTGGCGCGGCCTCTTCGTGCGGTCACTGGCGCCGGTGGCCGTGCACGGGCTCGCGGGGCTGCTGATGGCGGTCCTGTGGACGAGTACGTACGGGCCCGTCGCCTCGCTGCTCGTGCTGTTGCCGATGTACATCTCGTGCTGGGTGTTCGCCCAGTACCAGCGGGAGCGGGCCGCCCACCAGGCGACCATCCGGGCCCTCGTCCAGGCCGTCGACATCAAGGACGGGTACACGCGCGGGCACAGCGAGCGGGTCGGACAGGCCTCCATGATGATCGCCCGGGAGCTGGGGATGGCCGACGAGCGGGTGGAGGTCCTGCGGTTCGCCGGGATCCTGCACGACGTGGGCAAACTCGGGGTGCCGACACGGCTGTTGAGGAAGGACGGCCCCCTCACACCCGAGGAGCGCGAGATCATCCAGCTGCACCCCGAGTACGGGCACGAGATGGTCCGCGGGATCGGCTTCCTCGGCGAGGCCCGCGCGGCGATCCTCCACCACCACGAGCGGCTGGACGGGAGCGGATATCCCTACGGGCTCTCGGGGGCGCAGATCCCCGAGTTCGCGCGTGTGGTCGCGGTGGCGGACGCCTTCGACGCCATGACGTCCACCCGTACGTACTCGCGGGCCCGGCCGGTCGAGGTGGCCCTCGCGGAGCTGGAGCGGTGCGCCGGGTCGCAGTTCGACCCGGCGATGGTGACGGCGCTGGCCCGGGTCCTCGGGCGGGACGGCTGGCACCCCGTGGTCACCGCCGACGAGGCTGTCGTCCCCGTCGCCCGCCCGCAAGGCGTGGCGGCCGTTCCGGGGGCGGCCTCCCGGTGACGGGCTGGGCGCCCGACCCACCGGCACCCGCCGTCGCGGGGCCGGGAACGGCGGCGCGGATGCCCGCTGTCGTGCTCCTCGTCTACGTCGTCGCCGGCGCGGCCACCGTCCTCGCTCTCGGCGACACGGCACGGCACGGGCTCGACGACCGCGGGGTCGCGCTCGCCTTCGGGCTGCTCGTCGTCGTGGGAGAACTGGCCCGCTGGGGCGGCAGCGGGGACCGGGAGCCCGCGCCGCTGGGCGCCGCGGGGGCGCTCGCCTACGCGCTGCTCGGCGAGATGGCCGGGCACCCCACCCAGCACGGTGTGGGGCAGGTCGTCTCGGTCACCGTCGCGGGCGCGCTCATCGGGTGCGTCCCGCATGTGGCCCGCGGCAAGGGACCCCCGCTCGACCACATGGTGCGCCGGGTGCTGACGGTCTCCTTCGCCGCCGTCCTCTTCCAGCCGCTCTACAACCAGGGGAAGTTGGCGCAATGGTTCGGCGACGGGGCGTCCTACGCGCTGCTCGTCGCCGGACTGCTCGCGCTCACCGCGCTGTGCGACGCCGTGCTCGCCGCCGTCATGGCGCACGCCCGTACCCGCTGGCCGTTCGGCCCGCTGCTCCGCGACGAGCTGCGGGCGATGCTCGGGATCGGCTCCGCGGTCTGCGCGACCGGGGCCGTCATGGCGCTCGCCGTCGCCGTGGCCGGGCTGTGGGCGCTGCCCGTCATCAGCCTGCCGCTGCTCCTCACCCAACTGGCCTTCCGGCGGTACGCCGCCGTGCGGGCCACCTACCGGCAGACCATCGCCTCGCTGGCCCGCGCCACCGAGATCGCCGGTTACACCCCGCACGGGCACGCGCTGCGGGTGGCGGCGCTGAGCCGTTCGATCGGCCGGGACCTGGGGCTCTCCGAGCCGGATCTGACCGTTCTGGAGTACGCGGCGCTGATGCACGACATCGGGCAGCTCTCGCTCGTCGACCCGGTCGCCCAGGGCGCGACGGCGGCGCTGCCCACCGCCCAGCAGCGGCGCATCGCCCTGCTCGGCGGCGCCGTCGTACGGCAGACGGGGGTGGACGCCCAGGTCGCCGTGGTGGTCGAGCGGCAGGCCGACCCGTACCGGGAACAGCCGCTCACCGCGCGGATTGTGCGGACAGCGAACGCGTACGACGAGATGGCCAGGGAAGAGGGCCCCCAGGGACCGCTCGCGGCCCTGGAACGGCTGCGTCTGGGCACCGGCCGCGACTACCAGCCCGAGGTCGTCGAGGCGCTGGCCAGGGTGGTCGCGCACCCCGGTCTGAGCCTAGGGTCGGCTGGGTAACCCATGGGTAATGAGCGGGCGTCCGACCGTACGTGGTTGGATGCGAAGAAGAGGGTGTCCGGGGGCACGGGCCTCGAGTATCGGCAGGCGGGAATCGTGAGGATCTTCGGCAAGGGACGGCACCGGCCCTCCGCCTCCTGGCGGCAGGCCACGGATCGTGCGTTCACCCTGATCGGGGACGGTCGGTACGAGGACGCGGGAGCGCTGCTCACCCGCGCCGCCGACCTGGAACCCTGGCTCTCGGAGTCCTGGTTCAACCTCGCGCTGCTGCACAAGTTCCGGCACGACTGGGAGCAGGCGCGCGCCGCGGGGCTGCGCGCCGTCGCGCTGCTCGACCGGGAGACCGGCGCCCCGGACTGGTGGAACGTGGGGATCGCCGCCACCGCGCTGCAGGACTGGCCGCTGGCCCGGCGGGCCTGGCAGGCGTACGGGCTCAAGGTGCCGGGCGGTGCCACGACGGCCGGCGAGCCGACCGGGATGGATCTGGGCAGCGCCGCGGTGCGGCTCTCCCCGGAGGGCGAGGCCGAGGTCGTCTGGGGGCGCAGGCTCGACCCGGCGCGCATCGAGGTGCTGTCGATCCCGCTGCCCTCCTCCGGCCGGCGCTGGGGCGAGGTCGTACTGCACGACGGGGTGCCGCACGGGGAGCGGACGACCGCGGTCGGGAACTCCTACCCGGTCTTCGACGAGATCGAGCTGTGGGCGCCGTCGCCGGTGCCGACCTGGGTGGTGCTCCTCGAAGCCGCCACCGAGTCCGACCGGGACGCTCTGGAGCGGCTCGCGGCCGATGCCGGGTTCGCCGCCGAGGACTGGTCGTCGTCGGTGCGGCTGCTGTGCCGGATGTGCTCCGAGTCGCGGATGCCGTCCGACGAGGGTGACGGGGAGCATCTCGATCCGCACGATCACAGTGAGCCGGGGCATCCCGGTCCGCTGGGGCACCGGACGGACGGGCAGCTGTGGGTGCCGGAGCGGGAGTGCGGGGTGGCCGCGCCGGCCTCGCTGGTCCGGGGGCTGCTGGACGGGTGGGTCGCCGACAGCCCTGATTCCCGGGACTGGCGGGACCTTGAAGAGGTTTGTTAGGCGGGTGACGGTCGCCCGCGGCGGAGCCGCTGACGGGGCGCTCCTGGCGGGGTGCTCCTGACGTCCCCGTACCCTGTTAGCAGTTGCCCCGTTTCCCAGGAAGGCTCATCTCGGTCATGGCCCAGCAGGACACCGATCAGCAGCACGCGGGCGTGCTCCCCGTGGACGACGAGGGGTTCGTCGTCGACACCGAGGACTGCGAGGCGCGTGAGGCGGCCTACCGGGAGCGCGGGACGTCGCGGCCGATCACCGTCGTGGGCAACCCCGTCCTGCACAAGGAGTGCAAGGACGTGACCGAGTTCGACGAGGAGCTGGCCGCGCTCGTCGACGACATGTTCGCCAGCCAGCGCGCTGCCGAGGGTGTCGGCCTCGCCGCCAACCAGATCGGCGTCGACCGCAAGGTCTTCGTCTACGACTGCCCGGACGACGAGGGCGCGCGCCACACCGGCGTCGTCTGCAACCCGGTCCTGCGTGAGCTGCCCGCGGACCAGCGCCGGCTCGACGACTCGAACGAGGGCTGCCTGTCCGTGCCGACGGCGTACGCCGAACTCGCCCGCCCCGACTACGCGGTGGTCACCGGACAGGACGAGAAGGGCAACCCGATCACCGTGCGCGGCACCGGGTACTTCGCGCGCTGCCTGCAGCACGAGACGGACCACCTGTACGGCTACCTGTACATCGACCGGTTGTCGAAGCGTGAGCGCAAGGGTGCCTTGAAGCAGATGGAAGAGGGCACGCCGCGCTACCCCGTGGTCCCCAACGACTGAGCCCCCTGGGGCAGTTGAACGTCAGAGCGGCGCCTGGTCCGGATGTTTCCGGCCAGGCGCCGCTGGCATGTGCCCGCGCATATCCGCGTACGCCCATGTGTGCGAACAGGACCGGCCGCGCGTGAACCATATTCAGTCATGTAAGGGGACGATTCCGGCGGCCAGGGGTAGTGAGGGGAGCAAATCCGTTCCCAGAACGGTCAGTTGTAGTGCTGAATAGAAAGCGCGGGGATACGCAACGGCGCGCGCCCGGCACTACATGAGGGCGTACGTCATCAGGCGGCAGAGAGGGGTTTGTTCGTGCCTGCTTATCCACACACAGCGGTCCCACCGGCGCTGGCGCTTCCGGTGATCGAGGACGCGTTTCCTCGCAATCTGCATCCCTATTGGCCGGAGCTCCAGGAGAAGACGCGCTCCTGGCTGCTCGAAAAACGCCTGATGTCCCCGGACAGGGTGGAGAAATATGCCGATGGACTGTGCTACACGGACTTGATGGCGGGCTACTACATTGGGGCCCCCAACGACGTGCTGGCCGCGATTTGCGACTACAGCGCATGGTTTTTCGTCTGGGACGACCGGCATGACCGCGACGTGATCCACGGAAGGGCGGCCGGCTGGCGGCGGCTCGCCGTCCAGCTGCACGCGGCCACAGAGGCCCCAGAGCTCCACCTGGACCACAAGGATCCACTGGTCGCGGGCTTCGCGGAGAGCGTCGACCGGCTCTACGGCTCGCTGAGCCGGACGTGGAACGCCCGGTTCGCCCGCCACTTCCACGTGGTGATCGACGCGTACGACGAGGAGTTCCGCAACCGTATGACGGGGAAAATCCCGTCCGTCGACGAGTACATAGCGCTGCGCAGGAATACGTTCGCGCACTGGATATGGCTCGACCTGCTGGAGCTGACCGCCCAGCACGAACTCCCCGCATGGGTGCGGAAGAACGAGGCATTCGCGCGTGCGGCGCTCGCCTGCCAGGATTTCGCGGCCTGGTACAACGATCTGTGCTCATTGCCCAAGGAACTCGCGGGCGACGAATTGCACAATCTCGGGATCAGCCTCATCAAGCACGAAGGCTTTTCTCTCAGAGAAGCAATAGCGGAAGTCCGCCGAAGGGTCGAGGGAACCATCGAGGATTTCCTCGCCGCGGAGGCGGAGGTGGAACAGCTCGCGGTCGCCACGGAAAATGTCGGCCCGCACGGAGAGGAACTCGCGCAGGCCCTCAGGTCGTGCGTGGGCAATATGCGGAACTGGTTCAGTTCCGTGTACTGGTTCCACCACGAGTCCGGGCGCTACGCGGTGGACAGCTGGGACGACCGGGCGACGCCTCCCTACATCACCGACGACCAGACGACCGAACAGACGGACCAGGTAGGTGAGTGCGCATGACCGTGGAATCGACCCTGCCGGCCCCGGCACCCGGCACGGACCAGGAGCAGCCGCCGCTCGCCCCCGGAGGCGTGCCGCTGCTGGGCCACGCCTGGAACCTGCTGCGCGACCCGCTCGGCTTCCTCCCGCGGCTGCGGGACGGCGGCGACATCGTCCGGCTGAGGCTGGGTCCGAAAACGGCCTACGCGGTCTGTGACCCCGAACTGCTGGCCACCCTGCTCAAGAGCCCGGACTTCATCGTCGGAGGCCCGCTCTGGGACACGATGGGTGTGCTGCTCGGCAAGGGTGTGGCGACCAGCAACGGGCCGCTGCACCGGCGCCAGCGCCGGGCCATCCAGCCCGCGTTCAGGATGGACAAGATCCACGAGTACGCGACGGTGATGGAGGAGGAGGCGCGGGCGATGGCCGCGCGGTGGAGCGACGGGCAGACCGTCGACATCGCGGCCGAGGTGTTCCGCACGGCCACCCGGATCGTGGCCCGCTCCGTGCTCCAGGTCGAGTCCGCCGACGAGCGGGCCGACCGGCTGAGCGCGGCGCTGCACACCGTGTTCGAGGGGCTGTACCGAAGGATGATCCTGTCCTTCGGCCCGCTGTACCGGCTGCCGTCACCGGCCAATCGGCGATTCGGGAGCGCGTTGGCCGATTTGCATCGTCTCGTCGACGAGATCGTGGCCGAGCGAAGGGCCTCGGGAAGCAATCCGGACGACCTTCTCGCGACATTGCTCGACGACCGCGACGAGAATGGTGAAACCGTCAACGAACAGGAGGTGCACGACCAAGTCGTGTCCCTCGTCGTGGCCGGGGCCGAAAATGTCGCGAAGACCCTGACGTGGGTCTTCCAGCTTCTCGCCGAACACCCCGAAGAGGAAAGGCGGTTGCACACGGAGGTGGTATCCGTGACGGATGGTCGGCCGGTCGCTTTCGGTGACGTCAAAGAACTCGCATATATGCGGAATCTGCTCACCGAGTCGATGCGGATTCGGCCCGCTGTCTGGATATTGACGCGACTTGCCGCGGTCGACACGACACTCGGCGGCTATCGCATTCCGGCCGGTTCGGACATCGTCTACAGTCCGCTGGCGATGCAGCGCGACCCGCGCGCGTTCACCGACCATCTGGCGTTCGACCCCGACCGCTGGCTGCCCGAGCGCGCCGCGGACGTCACGCCGGCGGCGCACGCGCCGTTCAGCGTCGGCAACCGCAAGTGCCCCGGCGACCACTTCAGCATGGCCGAACTGGCGGTGATCCTGGGTACGGTCGTGTCCAGGTGGCGACTGGTGCCGACCCCGGAGACGGACGGCTCCGCGCGGATCGGGATCACGCTCCAGCCGAGGCGCGCCCTGCTGCGGGTGGAAGCGCGCGACTGAGGCCGAGGGCGGGACGGGCGTCCTAGGGTCCTTCCGACGGATCTCCGCGGCGTCGCGTCGCCCGGCACGCACCCTCGCCGCACGGGGCGAAGGGACAGGCGGCTCCGCCACATGACCCTTCGCACCGCACACCGAGGGCACGCACCGAACGCCGCTCCTTCTCCCACGGAGATCCGTCGGAAGGGCCCTAGCCGGCCAGCCGTACCCGGAAAGTCCTGCGGAAGGCGTTGGGTGTGGTGCCCAGCGCCTTCATGAACTGGTGGCGCATCGCCGGCGCGTTGCCGAACCCCGCGCGGTAGGCGATCGCGTCCACCGTCTCGTCGGTGCCCTCCAGCAACTCCTGGGCGAACAGCACGCGTTGGCGCAGAAGCCAGCGGTACGGCGTCGTGCCGGTCTCCTGCTGGAAGCGGCGCGCGAACGTGCGCGGTGACATGTGCGCCCGCGCCGCGAGTTCCTCCACGGTCACCGGCGCGTCCAGGTGCCGCTCCATCCATGCCAGGACACCGCCGACGGTGTCGCAGCGCGTCGCCGGCAGCGGTCGCTCCACGTACTGGGCCTGGCCGCCGTCGCGGTGCGGCGGCACGACCATGCGGCGGGCTATCGCGTTGGCCACCTCGGCGCCGTGCTCGGTGCGCACGATGTGCAGGCACGCGTCGATGCCCGCGGCCGTGCCCGCGGAGGTGATGACCGGGCCCTCGTCGACGTACAGGACATCGGGGTCGACCCGGGTGCGCGGATATCTGACGGCGAGATCGCGCGCGTACCGCCAGTGGACCGCGGTCCGGCGGCCGTCCAGCAGCCCGGCCTCGCCGAGCACGAACACCCCCGCGCACAGGCTGAGTACGCGCGCGCCCCGGTCTACCGCCCGGCGCAGCGCGTCGAGCAGCTCCGGCGGGTAGCTGTCGAACCGTCGCCCCGCCGAGGGGATCGTGATGAGGTCGGCCTCCTCCAGACGTTCCAGGCCGTACGGGGTGGAGACCGTCATACCTGGCACGTGGGTGGTGAGCGAGGGGCCCTCCACGGAGGCGACCGCGAAGTCGTACACCGGCAGGCCCGAGTCGCCCCGGTCGAGGCCGAACACCTCGCAGACGACGCCGAGTTCGAAGGGGTGCACACCGTCGAGCAGCACTGCGGCCACGTTCTTCAGCATGTCCGCCAGTGTGCCGCAGAACTGGCAGTAATTCGAGGGTCAGTGACAGGACTGCCACTGCCGGGCGGGGCCGGGCGGCGGGAGAGTAGAGGACATGAACGCAGCGATGAACTACCTCACCGTCCTCTTCGTCTTCCTTCTCCTGACCGCCCCGTCCCTGTACGGAGCCGCGCACGACCGCCGCGTCGACCGGCAGATCCGGCGGGCGGAGCAGGCACGGCAGGCACGGCAGGACACGGAACTCCGGTCCCGCCGCGCCGAGTTCACCAAGGTCGCCTAGGACTCGTCGTCCTAGAAGTCCTCGTCGAAGCCGACCGAGCCCTCGACCGCGACCTGGTACGCCGAGGGCCGCCGCTCGAAGAAGTTGGTCAGCTCCTGGACGCCCTGCAGCTCCATGAAGGAGAAGGGGTTCTCGGAGCCGTATACGGGCGCGAAGCCGAGCCGCTGCAGGCGCTGGTCGGCGACGCACTCCAGGTACTGCCGCATCGAGTCGGTGTTCATGCCCGGCAGCCCCTCCCCGCACAGGTCGCGCCCGAACTGCAGCTCGGCCTCGACCGCCTCCCGCAGCATGTCGGTGACCTGCTGCTGCAGCGCGTCGTCGAAGAGCTCGGGCTCCTCCTTGCGCACCGTGTCGACCACGTCGAAGGCGAAGCTCATGTGCATCGTCTCGTCACGGAAGACCCAGTTGGTGCCGGTCGCCAGGCCGTGCAGCAGGCCCCGCGAGCGGAACCAGTACACGTAGGCGAAGGCGCCGTAGAAGAACAGGCCCTCGATGCACGCCGCGAAGCAGATCAGGTTGAGCAGGAAGCGGCGGCGGTCCGCCTGGGTCTCCAGGCGGTCGAGCTTCTCGACCGAGTCCATCCATTTGAAGCAGAACTCGGCCTTCTCGCGGATGGAGGGGATCTCCTCGACCGCGTCGAAGGCCGCCGCGCGGTCCTCCGGGTCGGGCAGATAGGTGTCGAGCAGCGTCAGATAGAACTGGACGTGCACGGCCTCCTCGAAGAGCTGGCGGCTCAAGTAGAGCCGCGCCTCGGGGGAGTTGATGTGCTTGTAGAGCGTGAGCACCAGGTTGTTCGAGACGATCGAGTCGCCCGTCGCGAAGAACGCGACAAGCCGGCCGATCATGTGCTGCTCGCCCGGCGACAGCTTCGCGAGGTCGGTGACGTCCGAGTGGAGGTCGACCTCCTCGACGGTCCAGGTGTTCTTGATGGCGTCCCGGTAGCGCTCGTAGAAGTCCGGGTAGCGCATGGGGCGCAGGGTCAGTTCGAAGCCCGGGTCGAGGAGGTTCTTCCCGGTGGCGGGGGTGGTGTCGGACATTACTGGCAGGCCTCGCAGGACTCGGGGTTTTCCAGGGAGCAGGCGACCGCGTCGGTCTCGGGCACGGTCTGTACGGGGACGGTGGAGCGGCCCGCCGCGCGGGCGATGCGCGTCGCGGGGCGCGAACGCAGGTAGTACGTCGTCTTCAGGCCCGACTTCCAGGCGTACGCGTACATCGAGGAGAGCTTGCCGATGGTCGGCGTCTCCAGGAACAGGTTGAGGGACTGGGCCTGGTCGAGGAACGGGGTGCGCGCCGCCGCCATGTCGATGAGGCCGCGCTGCGGGATCTCCCACGCGGTGCGGTAGAGGTCACGGACGTCGTCCGGGATCCAGGTGAAGCCCTGCACCGAGCCGTTGGACTCGCGCAGCGCCTCCCGGGTCTGCGCGTCCCACACGCCGAGCCGCTTGAGCTCGTCGACCAGGTACGCGTTGACCTGGAGGAACTCGCCCGACAGCGTCTCGCGCTTGAACAGGTTGGAGACCTGCGGCTCGATGCACTCGTAGACGCCCGCGATCGAGGCGATCGTCGCGGTGGGCGCGATGGCGAGGAGCAGCGAGTTGCGCATGCCGACGGCGGCGATACGTTCCCGCAGCGCGGCCCACCGCTCCGGCCAGGTCAGCTGGGCGTCGGCGTAGTGGTCGGGGTGCAGGACGCCGCGCGCGGTGCGGGTCTTCTCCCAGGCGGGCAGCGGGCCGTTGCGCTCGGCGAGGTCCGCCGAGGCCTCGTACGCGGCGAGCATGATGCGCTCCTGGATCCGCGTCGAGAGCGCCCTGGCTTGCGGCGAGTCGAAGGGCAGGCGCAGCTTGAAGAAGACGTCCTGCAGGCCCATCGCGCCGAGGCCGACCGGCCGCCAACGGGCGTTGGAGCGGCCCGCCTGTTCGGTCGGGTAGAAGTTGATGTCGACGACGCGGTCCAGGAACGTGACGGCGGTGCGGACGGTCTCGTCGAGCCGCTCCCAGTCGATGTCGCCGGCGGCCGTGTCCACGAGGGCGCCGAGGTTGACCGAGCCCAGGTTGCAGACGGCGGTCTCGCCGTCGTCCGTCACCTCCAGGATCTCGGTGCACAGGTTCGAGGAGTGGACGGTGTGGCCGGGCTCCGCCGTCTGGTTGGCGGTGCGGTTCGCGGCGTCCTTGAACGTCAGCCAGCCGTTGCCGGTCTGTGCGAGCGTGCGCATCATGCGGCCGTACAGGTCACGGGCGGGGATGGTCTTCAGGGCCTTCCCGTCGGCCTCCGCCTTCTTGTACGCGGCCTCGAACTCCGCGCCCCACAGGTCCACGAACTCCGGCACGTCGGCCGGCGAGAACAGCGACCAGTCGGCGCCCTCGGCGACCCGGCGCATGAACTCGTCGGGGATCCAGTGCGCGAGGTTCAGGTTGTGGGTGCGGCGCGCGTCCTCGCCGGTGTTGTCGCGCAGCTCCAGGAACTCCTCGATGTCGGAGTGCCACGTCTCCAGGTAGACGGCGGCGGCGCCCTTGCGGCGGCCGCCCTGGTTCACGGCGGCGACCGACGCGTCCAGGGTCTTCAGGAACGGCACGATGCCGTTGGAGTGCCCGTTCGTCCCGCGGATCAGCGAACCCCGGCTGCGGATGCGGGAGTACGAGAGTCCGATGCCGCCGGCGTGCTTGGAGAGCCGGGCCACCTGGTGGTAGCGGTCGTAGATCGAGTCGAGCTCGTCCAGCGGGGAGTCGAGGAGGTAGCAGCTCGACATCTGCGGGTGCCGGGTGCCCGAGTTGAAGAGGGTGGGGGAGGAGGGCAGGTAGTCCAGGCGGCTCATCAGGCCGTACAGCGCGCTGACCTCGTCGACGGCGCGGGCGCTGTCGTCCTCCGCGAGACCCGACGCGACGCGCAGCATGAAGTGCTGCGGGGTCTCGATGACCGCGCGGGTGATCGGGTGGCGCAGCAGGTAGCGGCTGTGCAGGGTGCGCAGACCGAAGTAGCCGAAGCGGTCGTCGGCCGCGGTGTCGATGAGCGCGTCGAGGCGCGCGGCGTGTACGCGGACGAACTCCGCGGTGCGGTCGGCGATCAGGCCCTCGCGGTGGCCGACGGCGACGGACCCGGTGAAGGAGGTCACGCCCTGCGAGGCGGCCTCGGCGGCGATGGAGAGCGTGAGGAGCCGGGCGGCGAGCCGGGAGTAGACCGGGTCCTCGGAGATCAGCCCGGCCGCGGCCTCGGTGGCGAGTTCGCGCAGCTCGGCCTCGTCGGCGCGGGCGCTGCGGCCGCGCAGCGCTGCGGCGGCCACCCGGCCGGGGTCGGCGCCCCGGAGGTCGGCGGTCAGCTCGGTCAGGGTGCGCAGCAGCGCGGTGCCCGGAGCGTCTTGCGGTGCGGCTGAGACCGGTTCGGCGGGCGGCGCGATGGTCACGTGGGGCTCTCCCTCGCTCGGCTCGGGGCCTGCGGGAAGGAGTGGCTCCGGCGCGCACGGGGCGCCGTCGTCACCGGCCCATTCCGCGAGGCCCGGACGTCGTCGACACCCGGGCCGGACGGCCCGGGTGTGCTGCGGCAGGTCGTCGGACTCACGCGGGCGCCACTTTGGGCGCATACGTTCACCGTTGCGGGACAGTTCCGGATTTGCACCGGATTCCCCTGCGGCTGCAGCGAGAGCGAGCATACATGTTGTGCCGGGCCATCGCGGCAGGCCCACATCTTGTGTCGACCGGGCCCCACGGTGGGAGTCACACGGCCGCGGGCCGCTTCAGCAGCGTGGCCACGAAATCCTCTGTGAAGTTACGCGGGCCGGTGCCCAGGGCGACCCGGCCGCGATGCTTGGCGCGGGCGTTCACCAGGGGCGACTCCGTGTAGTACTCGCGGGGGTAATCGGAGTCGTAGGGGATGAACACCGTCTTGCCGCGGGTGAGTTCGCTCGCGCACTCCACCACGACGGTGCCCTCGGCCGCCGTGATGAACGACTCGTCCGCGCACACGCCGACGGCGAGCGGGTCGTGCAGGGGGGAGCCTCCGGCCTCCTCGTAGGCGCCGAGGTAGAAGCGCATCAGCCGTGCGGTCAGCTCCATGCCGGGACCGGCCGCCTCCAGCGTCGCCAGCTCCGCGGGCCCGAACCGCCAGCCGTGCGTCGCGTCGAGCCCGACCATCGTGTACGGAATGCCGGAGGAGACGACGAGGTCCGCCGCGTCGGGGTCCGCCCACGCGTTGAACTCGGCGACGGGCGTGATGTTCCCGGGTATCTCGGCCGCCCCGCCCATGAAGACGAGCCGCTTCACACGCCGGGCGAAGTCGGGGTCCTCGCTCAGGGCGAGCGCCACATTGGTGAGCGGGCCCGTCGCGCACACCGTCAGCTCGCCCTCGTACTCGCGCGAGAGCCGGAGCAGCGCCTGCGCCGAGGACTCGGTGTGCTCGGGCACGGCCGAGTCGGGCAGTCGCTCGGCGCCGAGTCCCGTGGAGCCGTGGAACTCGCCGGCGGCCGCGTACGGAAGGCGGGTCAGCGGGCGGCCCGCGCCCCGGTGCACGGTGATGTCGCCGTCGATGCCGAAGGCCCGGGCGAGCGCCCGCCCGTTGCGGAAGGTCTGCGTCGCGGGCACGTTGCCGCCGACGGTCGTGTAGGCCTTGAGGTCCCACAGCCCGGTGCCGAGCAGGTATTGCAGCGCGACGGCGTCGTCTATGCCGGGGTCGCTGTCGAGCACGATGGGGGCGGTCATGATTCCTCCGGGGCGGGTGGTGCGAAAGGTGCTGGGTCACGATAAAGGGACGGGCCCCTCCGCAAGGGAGGGGCCCGTCCTTCGGGAGGCGGGGGACGGCCGCTAGTGGCCGCCCGCTCCGACGGTGGGCAGTTCCACCTGTACTCCCTTGTCGCCGGCGTCGGCGGTGTAGTCCGCGGGCGACGTCTCGTCGACGCCCTCCGGAGCCTTCACGGCCTTCAGGACGAAGGTCAGGACCACGGTCACGATCACGTTCATCACGAACGCCGTCAGACCGATGTAGCCGATCTCCCCGATGCCGGGGATCTCGTCCGAGGAGCCGCCGAAGTGCTTCTGCGTCGGCGACGCGACCCCGTACGCGGCGAGCGTGCCGTAGACCATGCCGACCGCCCAGCCGGCGAGCAGCGCCCACCGGTGGAACCAGCGCGTGAACAGACCGCCCACCAGCGCCGGCATGGTCTGCAGGATCCAGATGCCGCCGAGCAGCTGGAAGTTGATGGCGACGGTCTTGTCCATGGTCAGGACGAAGGCGAGCGCGCCGACCTTCACGAGCAGCGACACGAGCTTGGAGACCTTGGTCTCCTGCGCGGGCGTCGCGTCGGGCTTGATGAAGTCCTTGTAGATGTTGCGGGTGAAGAGGTTCGCCGCGGCGATCGACATGATCGCCGCCGGGACCAGCGCGCCGATACCGATGGCGGCGAAGGCGACACCCGTGAACCAGTCGGGGAACATGTTCTCGAAGAGCTGCGGGATCGCCAACTGCCCGTTCTGCACCTTGATCCCGGCCGCGATCGCCATGAACCCGAGCAGCGCGAGCAGGCCCAGCATGAGCGAGTACAGCGGGAGGATCGTGGTGTTGCGGCGGATCACGTTGCGGCTCTTGGACGACAGGGTCGCCGTGATCGAGTGCGGGTACATGAACAGCGCGAGAGCCGAGCCGAGAGCCAGGGTCGCGTAGGTCCACGTGCCCGATTCACCGGGTGCGAGGGCCCCGACGGGTTTCCCTGTCGCGGGATTGAGCTGCTCGAACTTCTTGCCGGCCGCGGCGAAGATGTCGTCGAAGCCGCCCAGCTTGATCGGGATGTAGATGATGGCGACCAGGATCACGATGTAGATCAGGCCGTCCTTGACGAACGCGATCAGCGCGGGGGCCCGCAGGCCCGAGGAGTACGTGTACGCCGCGAGCACACCGAAGGCGATCAGCAGCGGCAGGTCCTTGATGAACCAGTTGGTGCCCTCGCCGCCGCCGACGCCCATCACGTCGAGCACGGCCTGGATGCCGACCAGTTGGAGCGCGATGTACGGCATCGTGGCCAGGATGCCGGTGATGGCGACGGCCAGCGAGAGGCCCTTCGAGCCGAAGCGGCCGCGCACGAAGTCCGACGTCGTGACGTACCCGTGCTTGTGCGAGACCGACCACAGGCGCGGCAGGAACGTGAAGATCAGCGGGTAGACCAGGATCGTGTACGGCACCGCGAAGAAGCCGGACGCGCCCGCCGCGTAGATCGCCGCGGGGACGGCGACGAAGGTGTACGCCGTGTAGAGGTCGCCACCGAGCAGGAACCAGGTGACCCAGGTGCCGAACGAGCGGCCGCCCAGGCCCCATTCGTCCAGCGAGTCGTTCTCGGACCGGCGCCAGCGCGCGGCGAGGAAGCCCATGACCGTGACGGCCACGAAGAAGATGATGAAGACGGTGAGCGCGACACCGTTGACGCCGCCGTTCATCGCTGGCTCCCCGAGGACGATGCGGATGCCGATGCCTTGCGGCCGCGCTGGTCACGCTGCCACAGCTTGTACGCGATCATCGTGAGCGCCGTCGAGATGAGCACCCAGAGCATCTGGTACCAGTAGAAGAACGGGATACCGATGAAGGTCGGGTCGATCTTGGCGTAGGAGCTGACCCAGAGCATCGCCACGAACGGCGCGACGAGGCACAGTCCGATGACGACGCGGACCGGTGTCACCACCGGTCTTCCCACTTCTTGCGCACCTTGTGGCGCGCTTTTCGGCGCATCGGACATTTCGCGGCTCCGTCCCCTCGCTGGCCCAGGTCCCACTTATCTCACGTTTAACGTGCGGGAAATCTAGGCGAGAGTCTTGATCTATGGAAGCCCCGTCCGGATAACGGACGTCAGCGAAATGGCTGACCGCTCAGTCCAGGGGGCGCTTCAGCCGCGCCACGAACTTGTACCGGTCGCCCCGGTACACCGAGCGCACCCACTCCACCGGCTGGCCGGAGCCGTCGATCGAGTGGCGGGAGAGCATCAGCATCGGCAGGCCCACGTCGGTGCCGAGCAGGCCGGCTTCGCGCGGCGTGGCCAGCGACGTCTCGATGGTCTCCTCGGCCTCGGCGAGCCGTACGTCGTAGACCTCGGCGAGGGCCGTGTAGAGGGACGTGTACTTGACGAGCGAGCGGCGCAGGGCCGGAAAGCGCTTGGCCGAAAGGTGTGTGGTCTCGATGGCCATCGGCTCGCCGCTGGCGAGGCGCAGCCGCTCGATGCGCAGCACGCGTCCACCGGCGGTGATGTCGAGCAGCCCGGCGAGCGTGTCGTCGGCGGTGACGTATCCGATGTCGAGCAGCTGCGAGGTCGGCTCGAGACCTTGCGCCCTCATGTCCTCGGTGTACGAGGTGAGTTGGAGCGCCTGCGACACCTTGGGCTTGGCGACGAACGTGCCCTTGCCCTGGATGCGCTCCAGGCGGCCCTCGACGACCAGCTCCTGCAGCGCCTGGCGGACGGTGGTGCGGGAGGTGTCGAACTCGGCGGCGAGCGTGCGCTCCGGCGGCACGGGCGTGCCCGGCGGCAGGGTCTCCGTCATGTCGAGCAGGTGCTTCTTCAGGCGGTAGTACTTGGGCACGCGTGCGGTACGGACGGGCGCCCCGCTCTCGTTCTCCGCACTGCTCACATCGGTGCTCATGCTCCGCCTTCCCGGCTCCTGTGCCGATGCGGCCGACGTACCCATCGGCCACGGCTCACATCGTGGCACGGCTCGCTCCGGGGGACTCCCCGTACGCTCCGTGATCCCTTCTTATACCGTCCGGTGACCGTCTGGTCTAGTCCACGCACCGGACGATGGGAGCGGTCCCGCGGGCGGCCCAACACCCTTGTGGCGCCCGGCGGGTGTCGTTCCGATAACGGACGCACAGACCTTTCTCGGCCACCCTTGACACCTCTATTGGTCTGGGCCAAGCTCCCGGTACTGGTCTACACCATTCACGACCAGGTCCCAGCCCCACAGGTCGTACTCGTCTCAAGTCACCGCGGTGGGCAGGGGGGTTGCTGGCATCCCTGAGGAGGGTGGCGTGAAGCGCAAGCTCATAGCGGCTATCGGTATCGCGGGCATGATGTTCTCGGTCGCGGCATGTGGCGACAGTGACGACAAGTCCGGCAACGCGGGGGCGGACGCCAAGGAGCTGACCGTCTGGCTGACGGTCGACGCCCAGAACAACTGGCCGGAGCTGGTCAAGGCCGCGGACGCCGCGATCGTGAAGAAGCACCCGGGCATCAAGATCAACCACGAGTACTACGGCTGGCCGGACAAGCCCGCCAAGCTCGACGCCGTGCTCGCCACCGACAAGGTGCCGGACGTGGTCGAGATGGGCAACACCGAGATGCTCAGCTACATGGTCAAGGGCGCCCTGGCTCCCGTCGACACGGCGAAGTTCGAGAACTCGGACCAGTGGCTCGACGGCCTCAAGGCCTCGGTGACGTACGACGGCAAGACCTACGGCGTGCCGTACTACGCCGGTGGCCGCATCGCGACCTGGCGCAAGGACATCGCGTCCGCGTCCGGGGTCAAGGCGACGCCGAAGACGTACAAGGAGCTCACCGGCGACCTGGACAAGATCCAGAAGAAGCAGGGTGACAAGTTCAACGCCTGGTTCCAGCCGACGCGCGACTGGTACGCGGCCATGTCCTTCGTCTACGACGCCGGCGGCTCCATCGCCAAGGAGGAGGGCGGGAAGTGGAAGTCCAACCTCTCCTCGCCGGAGTCCCAGAAGGGCCTCACCGAGTTCAAGAACGTCATCGACAAGTACATGCACGGTGACAAGACCAAGGACGAGTCCGACCGTTACATCGTCTACGGCCAGGGCAAGTCGAACATGATCTTCGGTGCGGCCTGGGAGGGCGCGACCTCCGCCGACCCGAAGAACGACAAGACCGGCAAGCTCAAGGACAACCTCGAGAACTTCGTGATGCCGGGTCCGTCCGGCAAGGCGATGCCGGTCTTCCTCGGCGGCTCCGACCTCGCGGTCCCGGTGAAGTCCGACGCGCAGGCCGTCGCCGGCGAGTGGATCAACGCCTTCACCGGCGCCAAGGGCCAGAAGGGCCTGATGGCCAAGGGCAACCTGCCGAACAACAAGACGGACCTCGCGACGATGAAGGCGGACCCCAAGACGGAGGTCCCCGCCACCGCCGCCGAGTCCAACTGGTTCGTCCCGATGGCCCCGGGCTGGGGCCAGGTCGAGAAGGCCCAGGTCCTGCAGACCATGCTGCAGGCGATCGGCACCGGCAAGAAGTCGGTCGCGGACGCCGCGAAGGAAGCGGACGCCAAGATCGACAAGGTCATCAACACCAAGTGACCTGAGCGCGGGACCCCGCCTTCGGGCAGGGTCCCGCCCGTTCGGCTTTGCACAACCGGCTTTGCACAACCTGAGGGACCGCTGAGGAGTGCGCGGATGAGTGCCGCAGACACGACGACCGCCAAGACGCCGCCATCGCGGCCGGCAGCGTCGCCAGAACGGGGAGGCGTGCCCCCGCAGTTGCCACGCAAGAAGCGGCAGAGTGCATCGGCCGCGACGCCATGGGCGCTGCTCGCGCCGTGTCTGCTGATCCTCGTGCTGGTCCTCGGTTACCCGCTGGTCCGCCTGGTCACGCTCTCCTTCCAGAAGTTCGGCCAGTCCCAGTTGTGGGGCTTCCAGGACCCCGAGTCGGTCGGCTTCGACAACTTCTCGGCGATCCTCGGCGACAGCCAGTTCTGGCAGGTCGTCGTCCGCACCATCGTCTTCGCCGCCGGCGCGGTGATCTTCACGATGGTCATCGGCATGCTGATCGCGCTGCTGCTGCAGAAGGTCTCCGGCTGGGTGAAGATGCTCATCAACGTCGCCCTGGTGGCGACCTGGGGCATGCCCATCATCGTGGCGACCACCGTCTTCAAGTGGCTCTTCGACTCCGACTACGGCGTGCTCAACGCCCTGCTGAGCAAGTTGCCCGGCGTCGAGATGGTCGGCCACAACTGGTTCGCCAGCGGCCCCCAGGGCCTCGCCGTGATCATGCTCCTGGTGATCTGGGGCGCCGTGCCCTTCGTCGTCATCACCCTCAGCGCGGGGCTGACCCAGGTGCCCAAGGAGCTGGAGGAGGCCGCGCGCCTCGACGGATCCGGCGCCTGGAAGGTCTTCCGCTACGTCACCCTGCCGATCCTCAAGCCCATCATCGTGATGCTCGCGACGCTCTCGGTGATCTGGGACATGGGCGTCTTCCCGCAGGTGTTCGTGATGCGCAACGGCCACCCCGAGGACGAGTTCCAGCTTCTCACCACCTACTCGTACGACCGGGCGTTCCAGGTCAACGACTACAGCCAGGGCTCGGCCATCGCGCTGCTCACGGTGATCCTGCTCCTTGGCGTCGTCGCCGTCTACATGCGCCAGATGCTCAAGATCGGAGAGGTCGAGTGAGCGCCCCCGCCACCACCGCCCCCGCCAAGGTCCCCGCCGCACCCTCCGCTCCCGCCGCGCCCCCGCGCCGGCGCGGGAAGTCCAAGTTCGGCTGGAACATCGTCGGTCTGCTCGTCTTCCTGATCGCCGGATTCCCCGTCTACTGGATGGTCAACACGGCGTTCAAACCCGCCAAGGACGCCATCGACCCGGACCCGAGCCTCTTCCCCACCGGGTTCACCCTCGACAACTTCCGGCGCGCCCTCGACATCGCGGACTTCTGGGGCCCGGTCATGCGCAGCCTCGTCGTCTCGCTGGTCGTCGTCGTGATCGGCATCGCCGTCGGGATGCTGGCGGCGCTCGCGATCTCCCGGTTCGCCTTCCGCGGCCGCAAGATCGTCATCGTCGCCATCCTCGCCGTGCAGATGGTGCCGCTCGTCGCCATGATCATCCCGGTCTTCCTGCTCCTGAACGACCTCGGTCAGTACGACAAGCTCACGGGCCTGATCATCACGTACCTGACCTTCATCCTCCCCTTCACCGTGTGGACGCTGCGCGGCTTCATCGTCAACATCCCGAAGGAACTGGAAGAAGCCGCACAGGTCGACGGCTGCACCCGCACCGGCGCCTTCATCCGCGTCGTCTTCCCGCTGCTCGCCCCCGGCATGGTCGCCACCTCGGTCTACGGCTTCATCCAGGCCTGGAACGAGTACCTGTACGCCCTCATGCTGATGAGCCAGAAGCACCAGACGGCCACCGTCTGGCTCGCCAACTTCACGACCAAGCACGGCACCGAGTACGCCCCGATGATGGCGGGCTCGACGATGATGGCCGTGCCGATCGTCGTCCTCTTCCTCTTCGTCCAGCGCAAGATGGCCGCGGGCCTGACCGCCGGCGCCGTGAAGGGATAACGCCACCCGATGACCACTGTCACCCGCGGCGTCGACACGCTCACCCGCGACGCGCTCACCGTCCTGCAGCCCGGCTTCGCCGGCACCACCGCCCCCGACTGGATCCTGCGCCGGCTCGGCGAAGGCCTCGCGTCGGTCGGCCTGTTCGGCCGCAACATCCAGACCCCCGACCAAGTAGCCGCGCTGACCGCCCAGTTGAAGGCGGAACGCGGCGACCTCCTCGTCGCCATCGACGAGGAGAGCGGCGACGTCACCCGCCTCGAAGTCCGTACGGGCTCCTCGTTCCCCGGCAACCACGCGCTCGGCGCGGTCGACGACGTGGAACTCACCAGGGGAGTCGCCTTCGAACTCGGCCGGCGGCTCGCCGAGTGCGGCGTCAACCTCAACTGGGCGCCGTCCGCCGACGTCAACGCCAACCCCGACAACCCGGTCATCGGCGTCCGCTCCTTCGGCGCCGACACCGCGCTCGTGGCCCGGCACACGGCCGCGTACGTCGAAGGCATGCAGGCGGCCGGCGTCGCCGCCTGCACCAAGCACTTCCCCGGACACGGCGACACCGGGGTCGACTCGCACCACGACATGCCGCTCATCGACGTCGGCCTCGACGTGCTGCACGCCCGCGACCTCGCCCCGTTCCGCGCGGCGATCGCGGCCGGCAGCCGGGCCGTGATGAGCGCCCACATCCTGGTCCCGGTCCTCGACCCGGACCGCCCCGCGACCCTCTCCCGCCGCATCCTCACAGGCCTGCTCCGCGAGGAACTCGGCTACGACGGCCTCATCGTCACCGACGGCATCGAGATGCAGGCCATCTCCTCGGCCTACGGCATCGAGCGCGGCAGCGTCCTCGCCATCGCCGCCGGGGCCGACGCGATCTGCGTGGGCGGCGGGCTCAACGACGAGGGAACGGTGACCGGACTGCGGGACGCCCTCGTCGCCGCCGTACGCTCCGGCGAACTCCCCGAGGAACGGCTCGCGGACGCCGCCGCCCGGGTGCGCGACCTCGCCGAATGGACCTCGGTCTCGGGCGCGGCCGCACGCGCCGCGGGGGGTGCGCCCCAGGCCGACATCGGCCTGGTCGCGGCCCGCCGTGCGATCACGGTCACGCGCGGCGAGTACGCCCCGCCGGTGACCGGCCCGGTGCACGTCGCCTCCTTCTCGCCCGACGCCAACATCGCGGTCGGCAACGAGACCCCCTGGGGCGTCGCCGCCGAACTCGAACGCCTCCTCCCCGGCACCACCACCGGCTCCTACACCGGCCCGGACGCGGGCGCGGCCGCGCTGGCCGCGGCGGGCGAGCGGCGCATCGTGGCCGTGGTCCGCGACGAACACCGGCACGCGTGGATGGCCGGGGCCCTGGACGCCCTGCTCGCCGCGCGCCCCGACACGGTGGTCGTGGAGATGGGCGTACCGGGGGCTCCGCCACGGGGCGCGCCGCACATCGCCACGCGTGGCGCGGCACGGGTGTGCGGGATCGCTGCCGCGGAGGTCATTGTCGCCGGGTAGCCGGGTAGCCGGGTAGCCGGGTAGCCGGGTAGCCGGTCGGCACGCGGCACAGGGCATACGGAAGGTGCCGGTCACCCCGAGCGGGGGCGACCGGCACCTTTCGTGTGTGCGTAAGCGATCGGCTTACAGTCCCTGCCACTCCGGCTTGTTGACGTACGTGTGCCGGAAGTAGTCCGCGAGCTTCAGCTCGGACGCGGCGGCCTCGTCCACGACGATCGTCGCGTGCGGGTGCAGCTGCAGCGCCGACGCCGGCACGACCGAGGCGATCGGCCCCTCGACGGTCGCGGCAACCGCGTCCGCCTTGCCCTCACCGGTGGCGAGCAGCACCAGGTGCCTGGCCTCCAGGATCGTGCCGATGCCCTGCGTGATGACGTGCCGCGGCACCTGGCTCAGGTCGCCGTCGAAGAACCGCGCGTTATCCGTGATCGTCTGCTCGGTCAGCGTCTTGATCCGGGTCCGCGAGGCGATCGACGAGCACGGCTCGTTGAACCCGATGTGCCCGTCGGTCCCGATCCCGAGCAGCTGCAGGTCGACCCCGCCCGCGCCGGCCAACGCCTTGTCGTACGCCTCGCACGCGGCCTGCACATCCGCGGCGCTGCCGTCCGGACCCATGAACGACTTCTCGTTCAGCCCGAGCGGCTCCACGACCTCGCGCAGCACCGTCGCGCGGTACGACTCGGGGTGCCCCGTCGGCAGCCCCACGTACTCGTCGAGCTGGGCGATACGGGCCTTGGTCGCATCGACCTCACCGGCGCGCACCTTGGCCGACAGGGCCTGGTAGATGGGCAGCGGGGTCGAGCCGGTGGCCACGCCGAGCAACGCGTCGGGCTTGCGCCGCAGCAGCTGGGCCATGGCCTCGGCGATCAGCTCGCCACCTGCCTTGGCGTCCGGAACGATCACAACTTCCACGCTGGGCCTGCCGTTCTGGTCAGAGGAGCCTGAGATGTATGTGGTATAGACCAATCTAGCAGAGCAGACCCACGCGGGTCAGTCCCTCCACGCCCCCGACAAGTCCATGCTCGGCGCTGGGTGGGGGGTCGGCATGTCGGGGGTGGTGTGGGCGGTGCGGGCGGTGTGGGTGATGCGAGTGGTGTGGGTGGGGGAGCGCCCGGGGTCGGGTGCCGGGCGGGGCCTTGATCGGAGGGGCGGGCGCACGATGTTCGGGGCTTGGACTTCGGGGTCCGGGGTCCGGGGACAGGTGCCCGGGGTCAGGGGTCAGGGGTCTGGGTTCGGGTCCGGGGGCGGGGCGCCGTGGTGACGGACGGCCAGGGCGGCCTTGCGCTCCAGCCCGTGCTCGACCGACTGCGCGGGCGCGGCGCCGACCTGATGGTGGTCGGCCCCCGGGCCCAGGTGGACCAGGCCTCCGCCGGATTCGTCCTGCCGACCTCCGAAGTGGCGGAGGAACTGCAGCCGGTCCTGGAAATCCTCCCGCTGCAGCTGCTCGCGTATGAGGTCACCATCGCCCGTGGCCAGGACCCGGACGCCCCGCGCGCCCTCGCGAAGGTCACGGAGACGCGGTAGAGCGCCCTGGCCGAGCGGCCCGGTGGTCCGGTGACCCGGTGACCCGGTGACCCGGTGACCCGGTGACCCGGTGACCCGGTGGTCCGGTGACCCGGTGGTCCGGTGGTCCGTGCGCGCAGGGCCTGGTCCGGCCGGCCGTCAGAGCAGCGAGCCGCCCGTCGCGTCCACCCACTGACCCGTCACCCACCGTCCGTCCGGCGACGCCAGGAACGCCACCACGTCGGCTATCTCCGCCGGCGTCCCCACTTTCCCCAGGACCGAGAGCGCCGCCGCGCCCGACCATGCCTCGTCGCTCGCGCGGAGCCACGGCGCGTTCACGTCCGTGTCGACGATGCCCGGTGCCACCGTGTTCGCCGTGATGCCGCGCGGCCCGAGCACCTTGGCCAGGTACTGGGTCAGCACATCGAGCGCGCCTTTCGTCATCGCGTACGGCATGAGCTCGGGCAGCATCGTCGTGCGCGCGGCGCCGGAGGAGATGTTGATGATGCGGCCGCCGTCGCGCAGCCTCGGTGCCGCGAGCTGGGCGAGGAAGAACGGTGACTTGGCATTGACCGTGAAGAGGCGGTCGAACTCCGACTCCTCGATGTCCTCGAAGGAGCTCGACGTACCGATCCCCGCGTTGTTCACCAGGATGTCCACGCCGTCCGCCTGTGCGTCGAACTTCTCCCACAGATCCCGCGCCGCGCCCGGCGATCCGAGCTCCGCCCCGACGGCGAACGCCGATCCGCCCGCCGCCTCGATCGCGGCCACCGTCTCCTTCGCCGCCGCGTGGTTCACCCCGTAGTGCACGGCGATCCGCGCGCCGTCCCGGCCGAGCCGCTCGGCGATGCCCCGACCGATACCCCGGCTCGCGCCCGTGACCAGTGCCGTCCTGCCCGTGAGTACGCCCATGGCGATGCCCTCCCCATTCCGTAGCAAAATCTGTAGCGGTCGTTATGGAAATGACCGTAGCGCACCGCCGTCCCAGTTTTCTAGTGGGCGCTATAGAATTCACCCCATGGCGACCAAGCAGCGCGGACGGCCCCGTTCCTTCGACCGGGAGACCGCCCTGGAGAAGGCCTTGCGGGCCTTCTGGGAGAACGGTTATGAGGGGACCTCGGTCTCCGATCTGACCCGTGAGATGGGCATCGGCGCCCCCAGCCTGTACGCCGCCTTCGGCGACAAGCGTTCGCTGTTCGAGGAGGTCGTGCGGGTCTACGGCATCACGCACGGTGCCGGGCCCGGCCGCGCTCTGACCGAGGAGTCCACCGCCCGCGGCGCTGTCGAGCGGCTGCTGCGGGAGGCGGCCGACGAGTTCACCGACCCCGACCATCCGCACGGCTGCCTCGTGATCCACGCCGCGACGAACTGCACGACACCCGAGGTCGAGCGGGCCCTGCGTGAGCAGCGCGGTGCCAGCCTTGCCGCGATCGAGGACCGGCTGCGGCGCGGTTCCGCCGCGGGGGAGTTGCCGGAAAGCGCGGACACCGCGGCGCTCGCCCGTTTCGTGGGCGCCGTCTTCCAGGGCATGTCGCAACAGTCGCGGGACGGTGCGAGCAGGGTCGAACTGGAGGCGATCGCCGGCCTCGCGATGGCCGCCTGGCCCGGAGGTGAACCGGCGGGCCCCGGCGCCCGTGAGTAAGGGTGGACACCGTTGTCGGAGGGGGTCCGGACTCGGAGGAAGAGACGACAACAAACCTCCGCCGACGCATAGACATAGGAGAATGGTCTAGTCCACAATGCCTAATGAAGACCTCCGTCCTCCCCGCACAGGAGGACGGACAGAGGACCCGCGCTCTCTGCCCTGACTGCGGCGGATCCTCGATCGGCAGCCGGGAACCGCACACCTGGAAGCCGATGCACCTGAAGGGCTGCGGTGCCAGGGAAAGGGTCGAGGGTCCCTCCCCCCGGCGCCGCGGCCCGTCGGTCTTTTCGGGGCCTTGCCGACCGGCGGGTACGCTCGCCTCGTGCCCTCCATGAACGATCTCGTACGCCAGCACACCGCCCTCGGTGACTCCGACCTCGAGTGGCTCCACCTGCTGGTCTCGGAGTGGCAGTTGCTCTCCGACCTCTCCTTCGCCGACCTCGTCCTGTGGGTGCCCACGCGCGACGGCACGCGCTACGTCTCCGTGGCGCAGATGCGTCCGAACACCGGTCCCACCTCCTACCAGGACGACATGGTCGGGCATCTGGTGCCGCGCGGCCGCCGCCCCATGCTGGACGCCGCGCTCGACGAGGGCCGCATCGTGCGCGAGGGCGACCCCGAGTGGCGCGAGGAGGTCCCGGTACGGGTCGAGTCCATCCCCGTCCGCAGGGAGGGCCGGGTCCTCGGCGTCATCGCCCGCAACACGAACCTGCTGAGCGTCCGCACGCCCTCCCGCCTGGAACTGACCTATCTGCAGTCGGCCTCCGACCTGGCGCAGATGATCGCAGCCGGCTCGTTCCCGTTCCTGGGACAGCAGGTGGACATGGACGCCTCCCCGCGCGTGGGCGACGGCCTGATCCGCCTCGACGCCGACGGAGTCGTCCAGTACGCGTCGCCCAACGCGCTGTCCGCGTATCACCGGCTGGGCTTCCAGGCCGACCTGGTCGGGCACCACCTGGGCAGGACCACGGCCGAACTCGCCCCGTCCCGCGGGCCGGTCGACGAGGCGCTCGCCAAGGTGGCCAGCGGATGGGCGCCGCGGGAGTTCGAGATCGAGGGCGAGGAGGGATCGATCCAGCTGCGCGCGATCCCGCTCAAGCCCAAGGGCGCGCGCATCGGCTCACTGGTCCTGCTCCGCGACGTCACCGAACTGCGGCGGCGCGAGCGGGAGTTGATCACCAAGGACGCGACCATCCGGGAGATCCACCACCGGGTGAAGAACAATCTGCAGACCGTGGCCGCGCTGCTCCGCCTCCAGGCCCGGCGCATTGAGTCGGACAGGGGGCGCGAGGCGCTCGAAGAAGCCGTCCGGCGCGTCGGTTCCATCGCGATCGTGCACGAGACGCTCTCCCAGAACCTGGACGAGCGCGTGGAGTTCGACGAGATCGCCGACCGGGTGCTCGCCATGGTCGCCGAGATTTCGCCGGGCCAGGTGACGGGCCGTCGCACCGGCCGCTTCGGCATCCTGGACGCGGAGGTGGCGACTCCGCTGTCGATGGTCCTGACCGAAGTGCTGCAGAACGCGCTGGAGCACGGCTACCGCCAGGGGGACACCGGCGCCGTGGAGGTCTCGGCCGTGCGCGGCGGCACCAGCAAGGATGCGCGCCTACTGATCACTGTTCAGGACGACGGGGTCGGCCTGCCCGAGAACTTCGATCCGAAACGGGCCGGCAACCTGGGGCTGCAGATCGTACGTACGTTGGTGGAGGGCGAGTTGGGCGGAACGTTCGACATGGTGCCCGCACCCGAGCGCGGCACGCGGGTCATCCTGGACATTCCGGTACCCCCTCACAAGTAGACCCGCGTACAGGCGCGTAGACGTCACGCAGACGCAAACAGCAGTGAGCCCCGGACCGTTGAACGGTCCGGGGCTCACTGCTCGAGTTACTCGGGTCATGTCCCGGGCTGAGCCTGGGGGAGCATCGGTGGTACTGCGCGCTGCGGCTCGGGGGCGGGAGATGCGTACTCGCTGTACGCGCCGCCGGGCTCAGGCTCGAACGGGGTGGGGAATCAGGCGGATGCCTGACGGGCCCGGTTGCGAGCGGCGCGGCGCTTCATTGCGCGGCGCTCGTCCTCGCTGAGGCCACCCCAGACGCCGGAGTCCTGGCCGGACTCGAGCGCCCACTGCAGGCACTGCTCCATGACGGGGCAGCGGCGGCAGACGGCCTTGGCTTCCTCGATCTGCAGCAGCGCGGGACCGGTGTTGCCGATGGGGAAGAACAGCTCGGGGTCTTCCTCGCGACAAACGGCGTTGTGACGCCAGTCCATGGCTGCTACCTCTCCTTGGTATTACGTGCGGGTTGCTTGTGAATGTGAACGCTTTCACGAATCCCTCAACAAGTGAAGGGACGAACGTCACATCTGCGACGGGTGTCCGTTGCTTTGAGGAGGGGATTCGGGCTCTCTGTGGGGCCGATGTTGCGGGCCGTCCCGAGCGCCATGTAGAGATTCGCAAACCTCGGCGGCGGATACAACCCCTTCAGGAAAGTTTTTTTTGATTCCTCGGTGTCGGCTAGGTCACAGCCGTACTTCTATGGGGTGGAGCCTGGCCCAAACGTTCGAGATAAAGGACTTTGGGCCCTTCCACTCACACAATCACACGCAGTGCACGGCGTACGCCTGTGAACGTCACGCTCGTGCGGAGTCCCAGGTGGTCGCCGTCCATCTGAAGGGGCAGGGGCGCCTTCGAATGCAAGGTGAAGTCGGTGAGGTCATGGAGCGTAACCGCGTTCTTACCGTGCGGTCCGCGCTCGGGTGACGAGGTCAGCAGCTGGGTGCCGTACCGGGCCACCGCGGGAGTCGACAGTTTCTTGAGTCCTAGCACGTCAAGGCCGGTGTCGAAGGACGCCCGGGGCGTCGGATAGAGCGGCCGATTGCCGAGGAAGGACCACGGCGAGGTGTTGCTGACTATGGAGACGACCAGATCGGTGACCGGGTCCTCGTCCGGCCGTTCGAGCGTGATCGTGCCGTGCCGGCGGTCGGCCTCGCCGAGGAATTGGCGTACGACCTGTCGCACATACAAGGCATGCGTCGAACGCTTGCCCCGCTCGCGCTGCTGCTCGACCCGGCCGACGACCCCCGCGTCGAACCCGAGACCCGCACTGAAGGTGAACCACCGGGACGGGACCGCCTCGTCCTCCGTGCCCACAGTGCCCGCGGCAAGACCCAGACCCACCGTGCGCTCACGGCCCTCTCGCAGGGCGTCCAGGAGCTGCCCGGTGGCCTCCACGGGCTCGTTCGGCAGACCCAGGGCGCGGGCGAAGACGTTCGTGGAGCCGCCGGGGACGACCGCGAGGCCCGGCAGACGGTCGAGGTCGGGGCCGTGGTGCAGCAGCCCGTTCACGACCTCGTTGACCGTGCCGTCGCCGCCGAGGGCGACGACCAGCTCGACGTCCTTGCTCTCGGCGGCCTGGCGGCCCAGGTCGCGGGCGTGGCCGCGGTACTCCGTGGTGACGGCCTCGAGCTTCATCTCGCTCGCCAGCGCGTGGATCAGGACATCGCGCGTGCGCGCACTGGTGGTGGTTGCCGCTGGATTGACCACAAGAAGTGCACGCATGCGATGCAGGGTACCTAGCGGCCTTGATCGGGCCCAGACCGAGGTAGGCGTCGGGTAAGCGTCCGCAGGGTCGGGGCCGGGATGCGCGCTGCGGGGTACGGCCGGGCGGGGGCTACCCTGCAAAGGTGACCTCAGAGCAGAATCCCGCCCCCGAGAACGCCACAGAAGACGGCCCGCGTCCCGGTCGGCTGACCGCCGCGGCGGCCCTGGCCGGACTCGAAGGAGCCGCGCTCGTCGCCGGCGGCGTCTCCCTGCTGGTCGCCGGGATCGGTGGGCACCCCGACAACGCGGAGCAGGCCGTCACCGGCGGTGTGACCCTGATCGTGCTCGCGCTGCTGCCCCTGCTGGCCGCGCGCGGGCTGCTGGCCCGCAAGGCCTGGAGCCGCGGCCCCGCGATCATCACGCAGATCATGGCGCTGCCGGTCGCCTATACGTTGCTGCAGGCCGACAGCATGGCCATCCCCGGCGGCATCGCGCTCGCCGCGGTGGCGATCGCCGCGCTCGTCCTGCTGGTCAATCCGGCGACCACGCGCGCGCTGGGCATCCGCGCACCGGGCAGCGCACCGCAGTCCAAGTAGGCGCAGAAGCAGGAACATGAAGGCGCCCGGTGCGGTGAACGCACCGGGCGCCTTCATATGCGTACGTCTGCTTACGTATGTGCACGTCTGCCTGCGTTCTCGGAGGTCACTCCTCGACGAGGAGTTTCTCCCGCAGCTGAGCCAGCGTGCGGGCCAGGAGGCGCGAGACGTGCATTTGGGAGATGCCCACCTCCTGGGCGATCTGCGACTGCGTCATGTTCCCGAAGAAGCGCAGCAGCAGAATGCGCTTCTCGCGCGGCGGAAGGTCCTCCAGGAGCGGCTTGAGGGACTCGCGGTACTCGACGCCCTCCAGCGCCTCGTCCTCGGCGCCCAGGGTGTCGGCGACCGCCGGGGACTCGTCGTCCGTGTCCGGGACGTCCAGGGACAGCGTGGAGTACGCGTTGGCCGACTCCAGGCCCTCCAGGACCTCTTCCTCGGAGATGGCCAGCTTCTCGGCCAGTTCGTGGACCGTGGGGGAGCGGCCGTGCAGCTGGGACAGCTCCGCCGTCGCCGTGGTCAGGGCCAGGCGCAGCTCCTGCAGGCGGCGCGGGACGCGCACGGCCCAGCCCTTGTCGCGGAAGTGCCGCTTGATCTCGCCGACGACCGTCGGGGTCGCATACGTGGAGAACTCCACGCCGCGCTCCGGGTCGAAGCGGTCGACGGACTTGATCAGGCCGATCGTCGCGACCTGGGTGAGGTCGTCCAACGGCTCCCCGCGGTTGCGGAAACGGCGCGCCAAGTGCTCGACCAGGGGCAGGTGCATGCGCACGAGCTGATTGCGCATCTCCGCGTACTCCCGGCTGCCGTCCGGCAGGGTGCGCAGCTCGATGAACATCGCCCGTGCGCCGCTGCGGTCCCGCGGGTCGTGCCGGCCCTGCTGCTCACCGTGTCGCTCGTGGTCGCTCATCAATCCCGCCCGTCGCGCGTCCGATCCCCCGGGCTTCCCGCGAAGCCCGGTCCCGGAAGTCGGCGCTGCCTGCTGTGGCGCGTCGGCCGCCGGGTCCTCCGGGTGCGGCCGGGCCTGCTGCTCGGGGATGCCGGCGGTCACCCGGCGCACCCCCGTCGTGCCGTCGGCCGGTAGATCCCGTGTGCCGCGCTTGTCGTCCCGCACCGGACCGCCCCCGTTCATCACGCCGGGCCGGGGCCCGCGCCGCGCTTCTTGTAGAGGCTGATCGAGACGGTGTTGTCATCGGCCACTGTGGAGTCGACCTGGCCCGCGAGGGCCGACAGCACGGTCCATGCGAAGGTGTCGCGCTCCGGGGCCCGTCCGTCGGTGGTCGGGGCGGAGACCGTCACCTCCAGGGAGTCGTCGACGAGCCGGAACACGCAGCTGAGTACGGAGCCGGCGACGGCCTGCTGAAGCAGGATCGCGCAGGCCTCGTCGACCGCGATGCGCAGGTCCTCGATCTCGTCGAGGGTGAAGTCCAAACGCGCTGCCAGACCGGCCGTGGCCGTCCGCAGCACCGACAGGTAGGCACCCGCAGCCGGCAGCCGGACTTCCACGAAGTCCTGATTCCCGGGCTCGCCTGCGATCTGGGACACCCTCACCTCCAAGGTGGTACAAGCACTTTCGGGCTCCGGGGGTCCTCCCCCGGGTGATGCGCCACATATATCTGCGGTGACGCTACCGCGCGCCCGACTTTCCTGTCCCGGGGACCCCGGCCCAGTGCTGTCGCTCATCACTCATAGTAAGCCTACGGGTACGGACAGTGGCTAGGGGGCGTGCGGACCCAATTGGAAAGAGCGGGCGCCGGGTTGACGTACCCAGGCGGTCGCCGGTCGAACCCCGGCACGGGTGTGGATCGGCCGTCTCAGACGAGGAACGCGTCCACGAAGCACCAGCGCCAGCTCTCACCAGGCTCGAAGGTACGCATCACGGGATGGCCGCTCTCCTTGAAGTGCTCCGTCGCGTGCTTGTACGGCGAGGAGTCGCAGCAGCCGACGTGGCCACAGATCAGGCACAGCCGCAGTTGCACAGGGTGACTGCCCACGGCCAGACACTCCAGACAGGTCTCGCTGAGCGGAGCGGGCTCGGGGTGCGGCAGCGCGTCGACATGCGGGCACTCGTTCATGATGGCCAGGTTACGACGGGCGGGGGCGAATAGGACGGCGGAAGGCAGGCCATGGACGTATTGCCACTGGTGGGGTTGATCGCGGCGAGCGCCGCGGTGGCGGGGGCGGCACGCAGGACACCGGTGCCGGCACCGCTCCTTCTGGTCGCGGCGGGTCTGGCGGCCTCCTATGTGCCGTGGATCCCGCAGTACGCGCTCGACCCGCACATCGTGCTGCCGCTGATCCTCCCGCCGCTGCTGCACACCGCCGCCCTGGAGAGCTCCTATCTGGACCTGCGGGCCAACATCCGGCCCGTCGCCCTGCTTTCGGTGGGCTACGTCCTGTTCGCCACGGTGGCGGTGGGCTGGCTCGCGTACCAGCTGATCCCGGACCTGCCGCTGACCGCCGCCCTCGTCCTCGGCGCGGTGATCGCGCCGCCGGACGCGGTGGCGGCGACCGCGATCGCGCGAAGGGTGGGGCTGCCGTCGCGGCTCACCACGATCCTTCAAGGCGAATCGCTGGTGAACGACGCGACCGCCATCACCGCCTACAAGGTGGCGCTCGCCGCTGCCGTGGGTGAAGGGGCGAGCTGGGCGGGCGGTATCCAGGAGTTCCTGATGGCGGCCGTCGGCGGTGTCGGGGTCGGCCTGTTGCTGATGGTGCCGCTGCACTGGCTGCGCAAGCGCCTCACCGAGGCCGTCCTCCAGAACACGCTCTCTCTGCTGATCCCCTTCGTCGCCTACGCGGCCGCGGAACAGGTGGGTGCCTCCGGGGTCCTCGCCGTCGTGACCGTGGCCCTGTACCTGGGGCACCGTTCCTGGCAGGTCGACTTCGAGACGCGGCTCCAGGAGGCAGCGGTGTGGAAGGTCGTCTCGTTCATCCTGGAGTCGTCGGTCTTCGCCCTCATCGGCCTTCAACTGCGCGTCGTCCTCCAGGACCTCGGTGAGTACAGCGTCGCGCAGGCCGTCTGGTACGCGATCGGGGTGTTCGTCCTCGTGGTCGTGGTCCGCTTCGTGTGGTCGTATCCCGCCACATATCTGCCGCTGTACGTGTCGTCCCGGATCAGGCACCGGGAGAGCGACACCGACTGGAAGCGTCCGCTGATCGTGAGCTGGGCCGGGATGCGCGGAGTGGTCTCCCTGGCCATCGCGTTCTCCATTCCGCTCGTCACGGAGGACGGTGACCCGTTCCCCGCGCGCAACCTGGTGCTCTTCCTGACGTTCACCACCGTCATCGGCACCCTCGTCGTGCAGGGGCTCAGCCTGCCGCCGTTGATCAAGGCCCTGAAGCTGCCGGGGCGCGACGTGCAGGCCGAGACGCTCGCCGAGGCGCAGGCGCAGAGCGTCGCCTCCACCGCCGCGGAGGAGCGCGTGGACGAGTTGATGCGGGACGAGCGCAACGGCCTGCCGCGGCCCCTCCAGGACCGCCTGCACACCGTCCTGGAGCGGCGCCGCAACTCCGTGTGGGAACGCCTTGGCCAGCTCAACCCGGTGACCGGGGAGTCCGCCGACGACACGTACCGCAGGCTCGCGCGGGAGGCGATCGCCGCCGAGCGCGAGGTCTTCGTACGGATGCGGGACGAGCGGCGGATCGACGACGAGATGATGCGGACCCTGCTGCGCAAGCTCGACCTGGAGGAGGCCGCCGCCTACCGCGAGGTCGACGACTGAGCGTCCTGGAAGGGTGCCCCCGTGACGACGGCCGCCAGCGTCGTGCCGGGAGCGAACGCGCCCTCTTCGGTGAGAGTGGCAAGTGCGTACAGCATCTTGGCCACATAAAGCCGCTCGACCGGAAGACCGTGACGTCGCTCGAAGTCGTCGGCGAACGAGGACAGCTCGGCGGGCACGCGCGCGTAGCCGCCGAAATGGAAGCGGTCCTCCACCCGCCAGGTGCCGCGGGGGCGGCCGAATGCCGCCTCTTGCAGAGCGCGGACGTCGGCCTCCAGGAAGCCGCCCTTGAGGACGGAGACGCCGATGGCGCGCTGGTCGGGGGCGAGCCCCGCGGCAAGGCCCGCGAGGGTGCCGCCCGTGCCGCAGGCGACTGCGACGACATCGGCGCGGCCGCGCAGTTCACGGCCGAGGTCCGCACAGCCCTGGACCGCGAGGGAGTTGCTGCCGCCCTCCGGGACCAGGTACGCGTCAGCGGCGCCGGCGGCGTCGAGAAGCGCGGCGAGGACCTCCGGGTCGCTCTTCTTCCGGTAGGCCGATCTGTCGATGAAGCGCAGCCGCATGCCGTCGGCCGCGCAGCGCGCCAGGGAAGGGTTGAGCGGGTGGTCGGCGAGTTCCTGGCCGCGGACGATGCCGAGGGTGGGTACGTCCAGCAGACGACCGGCGGCTGCCGTGGCCCGTAGATGGTTCGAGTAGGCGCCGCCGAAGGTGACGAGGGCGCGGCCCCGCGCCACCGCCAGGTTCGGCGCGAGCTTGCGCCACTTGTTGCCGATCAGGTCCGGGTGGATCAGGTCGTCGCGCTTGAGGAGCAGGCGCACGCCCCGGCCCGCGAAGCGGTCGTCGTCGACCGCGATGAGGGGCGAGGGCAGGTGGGGGCGCAGATCGGCCGTGGTCGGGCGGGGCACCCGGCCATTGTCGGACATCTGTCCGGGTGCCCGCCGCCGCACGCGTCGTGGTGCGTTACTTGAGCCGGTCGTGGATGCGCGCGCGCATCGACGCCATCGTGAAGCCCTTCGGGTCGATCTTTCCGGGCTGCCACTCCAGGTGACCGATGACCGAGCGCTCCGTCCAGCCGTGGTGGCGGCAGATCGCCGCGGCCGCCTTCTCGATCGCCTCCAGCTGAACCGCCGGCCACGGGTCGTCCCCATCGCCGAGGTTCTCGCACTCGAAGCCGTAGAAGTGACTGTTGCCGTCCGTGTTCGCCTCGTTGTCGTGCGGCAGCGCCTTCTCCGCGATCACGGCGCGCAGCACGTCGTCGTCGCCGAGCCCCGCGTGGTTCGCCCGCCCGTAGCCGACCAGATGGACCCGCCCGTCCTTCGTGATGACGCCGTGGCACAGCGGCCCCGGCAGATCCGAGTGTCCGTCACGGCAGATACGGACCGTGCTCTCGCTGCCCGAGGTGACGGTGTGATGGATCATCACACCGTTCAACGGACCCCAGGAACCCTTGGTGTTGCGGTTGTGGTGCTCCCAGTCGCCGACTTCGACCACCGTGAGCCCCTCGTCCTTGAGAGCGGCGAGAAAACTGCTTGCGGACATGGGTGGGGCCATGGCCGCCTCCTTTGCGAGGCACGACGGCCGCCGATCGCGTGCCGTCTCGTACGCCTTGCTTGTACCCAGAACTGGCGCGCAGGGACTACTCGTTCGTATTCCGTGCGAGCTGTTCCGGACATCGGTCGGCGGCGGCCCCACCATTTCAGCCGTGCAGGAACCCGTCCCCGTTCGTCGCGATGTGTGCTTCGAGGGCCTGCAGCGCCCGCTGCGTGGCGTCCGGGCTGCCACTGCCCTTGCGCTCCTCGTAGTACGCCGCGCCCAGCTTCTTCAGCAGGTCGCCGCCGGCGCGCTGCGCCTGCACGTCGTCCAGCTTCTGCTTGCCCTGCGTCAGGCCGCGCTGCGCCTGCTCTTTGGCACGGTCCAGGAAGCCCGCCATGGTCGTCTCCTCATATCCGCTGTCGGCCGTTTCCCGATCAACGCATGCCGAGATCGCCGAGTTCCGAAAAACGCGGCCCATGCCCCGTCCGGACGAGATCCATTCCCGCTCTTTTGTGTAATGGCGCGAGCACGCTCCGTGCTGGGAGTCTTGCTCGGGCAGGTCGGTTCATGATCGGGAGGGCATTTCATGTCGGTAGGCGAAGAAGTCCGCACGGAGCAGTCGGGGTCGCAGAAGAGCCTCGGCACATCCGCCGCGCGGAATCTGGCCACCACCACCAAGTCCGCACCGCAGATGCAGGAGATCAGCTCCCGCTGGCTGCTGCGGGCGCTGCCCTGGGTGGATGTGCAGGGCGGTACGTACCGGGTGAACCGGCGGTTGAGCTACTCGGTCGGTGACGGGCGGATCGAGTTCATCAAGACCGGGGACCAGGTCCGGGTCATTCCGGCGGAGCTGGGGGAGCTACCGGCCCTGCGGGGCTTCGAGGACCCGGAGGTGCTGGGCGAGCTGGCCCAGCGGTGCACGCAGCGGGAGTTCGCGGCCGGTGAGGTGCTCGCCTCGTTCGGCAGCCAGGCGGACGAGGCGTTCCTGCTCGCGCACGGCCGCGTGGAGAAGATCGGGTCGGGACCGTACGGCGACGACGCGGCGCTCGGCGTCCTGGCCGACGGCGCGTACTTCGGAGACCAGGCACTGCTCGACCCGGAGAGCATCTGGGAGTACACGGCACGTGCGGTCACCGCGTGCACGGTGCTCACGCTGCCGCGCCGCGACCTGGAACAGATCGCGGAGCGGTCCGAGACGCTGCGCGACCACCTCCAGCAGCTCCGCTCGGTTCCGTCGCAGCGGGCCAACAAGTACGGCGAGAAGGAGATCGACCTCTCCGCGGGGCATGTGGGCGAGGCCATGCTGCCGGGCACGTTCGTCGACTACGAGTCGGCGCCGCGCGAGTACGAGCTGAGCGTCGCGCAGACCGTGCTCCGCATCCACACGCGCGTGGCCGACCTGTACAACCAGCCGATGAACCAGACGGAGCATCAGCTCCGCCTCACTGTCGAGGCGTTGAAGGAGCGCCAGGAGTACGAGCTCGTCAACAACCGGGAGTTCGGCCTCCTCAACAACTGCGAATACGACCAGCGTCTGCAGCCGCACGACGGTGCGCCCACCCCGGACGACATGGACGAACTGCTCAGCAGGCGGCGCGGCTCCAAGCTGTTCCTGGCGCACCCGAAGGCGATCGCCGCGTTCGGCCGGGAGTGCAACAGGCGGGGTCTGGTCCCCGAGAGCATCGACGTGGGCGGGCACCGCATCCCGACCTGGCGCGGTGTGCCGATCTACCCGTGCGGCAAGATCCCGGTCTCGGAGGCGCGGACCACGTCCATCATCTGCATGCGTACGGGGGAGGAGGAGCAGGGCGTCATCGGGCTGCGGCAGTCCGGCATCCCGGACGAGATCGAGCCGAGCCTGTCGGTGCGGTTCATGGGCATCAGCGAGCAGGCGATCATCTCGTACCTGGTGACCACCTACTACTCGGCGGCGGTCCTGGTGCCGGACGCCGTCGGGGTCCTGGAGAACGTCGAGATCGGCCGGTGGCAGTGACGTCCCGCCCCCGGTATGTCGTGTCCCCGCCCGAAAGGGCGGGTACACCGCAGGGGAACGCGCCCAGTAACAGCGGAACCGCCACCGTCCGCGCCCTCTCCGGGGTGAGTCCATGACGCAGACGACGCAGACGCGAGTGGCAGCAGAGAACGGCGGGCCGAGCACGGTGCGCGCGGGGGCCCTGCCCGCGCCGGCCGGGGCCGACGGCGCGGGCGGGGACGGGCAGGAGGCGGGGGAAAGGCGGGCGACTCGGGAAAGCCAAGAGGCACAGGAGGGCCAGGAGGGTCAGGAGGCGGTGGCGATCCTTGCGCAGGCCAGGGCATCGGTCGACCCCGAGTTGCGCCGGGCCGTCGAGGCCCTGCCCGAGCCCATTCGCCGCGTCGCCCTCTACCACTTCGGCTGGCAGCACGCGGACGGCACACCCGCGGTGGGGAGCGCGGGCAAGGCCGTGCGGCCCGCCCTCGTCCTGGCCGCGGCGCGGGCCCTAGGCGGGCGGCCCGAGGGGGCGGTGCGGGCGGCGACAGCCGTCGAACTGACCCACAACTTCACCTTGTTGCACGACGACGTGATGGACCGGGACACCACGCGCAGGCACCGGCCGACCGCGTGGACCGTGTTCGGGAGCGCCGACGCGATCCTGACGGGTGACGCGCTGCACGCCCAGGCCCAGCGCCTGCTCGCCGAGGACCCGCACCCGGCGGCCCCGGCCGCGGCGGCCCGACTCGCCGCGTGCGTCGTGGAGTTGTGCGCGGGCCAGTCCACGGATGTGGCCCTGGAGCGGCGCGACCCGGGGGAGGTGACGCTGGAGGAAACCCTGGCCATGGCGGAGGCCAAGACCGGGGCGCTGCTCGGCTGCGCGTGCGCGGTCGGCGGGCTGTACGCGGGGGCGAGCGAGGCGGAGGCCGCGGCGCTGGACGCGTTCGGGCGGGCGGCGGGGCTCGCCTTCCAGCTCATCGACGACGTGATCGGCATCTGGGGCGATCCGGCCCGCACCGGCAAGCCGGCCGGGGCCGACCTGGCCGTCCGCAAGAAATCCCTGCCGGTCGTCGCGGCGCTTGCCTCCGGCGGCCCGGCAGCAAGGGAATTGGCCGCGCTGTACGGGCCGGTGGGCCCAGGAAAGGAGGGCGAGGCCGAGTTGGAGGCGATCGCGCTGGCCGTCGAGCGGGCGGGCGGGCGCGACTGGGCACAGGCTCAGGCCGCGGACGAGATGGCGCGGGCGCTGCACCAGTTGGCTGAGGCGGTGCCGGTACCGGAGGCGGCGGACGGCCTGCTGTCCCTCGCGGAGTTCGTGACGCGGCGCGGTCACTGAGGGCGCCGCCCGGGTGGTGGGCGGCACGGCCAGGGGCAAGGGGCTGGGCGGGGTCGCGGGCGCGGGAGGCCGCGGGTACGGGGGAGGCCATGGGTACGGGGAGATCGCTCCCTGGGCCTAACCGCCAGCCAGCGCGGCCCAGTTGGACGTGCCGCCCACTCGCAATGGTGAGATGAATCGGGTCGTTGAGGTGGCCGAGGTGCTCGACCAGGAGGTAAATGCGGTGCGCGGCAGCTGTGTTCGCGTAGAGGGGTGATCGCTTAGGCTGCCGACGACTCGACGGGGAGCCCGTAGAGGCGGACGGAGCAGGGGGATCCAGGGTGGGCGTGGGGATTCGGCGGGCCGGGGAGAGCGACCGGGACTTTGTCGTGGGGCTGCTCGACGAGGCGTTCATGGACGATCCGGTCAGCAGCTGGGTGTTCCCCGGCGAGGAGTACCGGCGCGCCCGGCACGGGGGCCTGATGGGGGCGTTCACCGACGCGACGTTCGCCGAGGGGTACATAGACCTCGCGGAGGACGGAGGGGCCGTCGCGCTGTGGATGGACGTGCCGGATGAGCCGCACCAGGACCACGACAGAGCCGAGGAGGACGGAGCCGAGGAGGACGGGCCCGCGCAGGTGCGCGCCGCCGTCGACCCCGACAACGAACGGATCGAGCAGATAGCCCGGCTGACGGAAGCCGCGCACCCGGTGGGCCGTGCACACGTCTACCTGTGCATGATCGGTGTGAAGCCGGACCGGCAGGGCGAGGGCCTGGGCACCGCGCTGATGGCACCGGTCCTGGAGCGCTGTGACAGCGAGGGGCTGCCCGCCTATCTGGAGGCGAGCAACGCGCGCAGCCGCGCCCTGTACGAGCGGCTCGGCTTCGTCTTCACCGGTACCGCGATCGAGCTGCCGGACG